>CAZWXA010000207.1:0-3547 GCA_964637755.1 uncultured bacterium
AACTCGCGGATCATCGAGGAGCGCATACGAGCGGACGAGGTGGACCTGGGCGTCGTCGGCGGGCACGTCCTCGGTACGCGCGAGCGATGCGTTGCCGCGGGGCTGCTCGATGAGTTGTTGCTGGTCGTGCCGCCGCACCATCCCTGGGCGAGACGGCGTGATGTGTCTCCTCGCGAGCTGGCCCAGACCCCGCTCCTCATGCGAGAGCAGGGCTCCGCCACGCGGCAGGTGACCGAGCGGACGCTGCGGCAGGCGGGCGTGACGTTCACCTCCGCGATGGAGCTGGACCACGTCGAGGCGGTCAAGCAGGCGGTCATGGCCGGGCTCGGCGTGGCCTTCGTGTCGACGTACGCGATCCGCGGAGAGGTCGCCACGCGGCGCCTCTGTGCGCTCCGCCTGAAGGGTGTGCGCGTCAGGCGACACTTCCACGTGATCCACAACGAGGCCCGCACGCTCACGGCGAGTGGGCGGGCGTTCATGGCGTTGCTCGAGGGTTCGCGGAAGGGACGCCCACCGGCTTGACGCGGGCGAGCCGGGCCTACGTGCGGTAGAGGGCCTCGCGCGTGCGCGGGGCCGGGCCGCCCGCGCGGTCGCCGTGCTTGCGCAGGAGCACCTGGTAGAGGCCGATCGAGCCGGCCTCGAAGGCCACGGCCGAGCAGGTCAGGTAGAGGAGCCAGGTGCGGTAGACGCGCTCGCCCACGAGGGCGCGAGCCTCGTCGGCCCGGGCCCGGAGGCGCTCGACCCACTGCCGGCAGGTGCGGGCGTAGTGCAGGCGGAGCCCCTCGACGTCGAGGATCTCGAAGCGCGCCCGCTCCATCTCGCGGAGCGTCTCGGTGAGGCCGGCGAGGTCGCCATTCGGGAAGACGTGGCGGTAGAGGAACTCGGTCTGACTGGTGTACGTCCAGTGGAACTCGTGGACGATGCCGTGGTTCAGGTAGAGCCCACCGTCCGCGAGCATCGCGCGCACCCGTGCGAAGAACGCCGGGTAGTTCAGGATGCCGACATGTTCGATGACGCCGACGGCGGCGACCTTGTCGTAGCGCGCGTCATCGGGCAGGTCGCGGTAGTCGCGATACTCGACGAGGCAGCGGTCGGCCAGGCCCTCGCGGTGGATCCGATCCGCGGCCCAGTCCGCCTGGGCGCGGGAGAGGGTGACGCCGTGGGCCCGGACGCCGTAGTGGCGCGCGGCCCAGAGGGCGAGGCTGCCCCAGCCGCAGCCGATGTCGAGGAGGCGCTCACCCGCGGCGAGGCGGAGCTTGCGGCAGACAAGGTCGAGCTTGTCGACCTGGGCCTGCTCGAGCGAGGCGTCGGCGTCGCGGTAGTACGCGCAGGTGTAGACCATGCGGGGGTCGAGGAAGAGCGCGTAGAAGTCGTTGGAGACGTCGTAGTGGTGGGCGATCGCCTCGGCGTCCCGTCGCCGAGCTCGTGCGGTCACGCGGCGGCTCCCGTCACGCCTCGCGCATCCCGAAGATCGCGCCGAACACCAGGCGCCGCCGTGCCACCCCTAGCCCGAGGGCGAGGCGCACGGCCGTGCGCACGACGGCGTCGGGCAGGCGCGCGAGCCGCCGGCCGAGCCAGCCGGGTTCGCCGGGCCCGTAGAGGTCGACGACGTGGCGTCCGTAGTCTTCGAGCGGCTCGCCCCGCCGCCCCCGCGCGACCACCGCGTCGGCGGCGAGGCGCCCGCTGCGGATCGCCGGGCCGATGCCCTCGCCGCTGAGATCGCGGGCCAGGCCGGCGGCGTCGCCGACCAGGCAGAAGCGCGGCCCGGCGCGCCGCCGCGCCGCCCGGCGCCTGACGACGTAGGCGTGGCCGCGGAAGGGCTCGATGGCGAGATCGGCCGGCAGCTGGCCGCTGGCGCGGAGCCGGGCCAGGAGAGCCTCCCGCCGCGCCGGCAAGCTGCCGTCGGCGCCGCCGGTCATGCCGACGCCGATGTTGAGGACGTCCTGCTTGGGGAAGTACCAGCCATAGCCTCGCAGGTCGGGCTCGACGTAGAGGTCGGGGGCCGCCATGAAGGGCGCGAGCGCGGCCGCGCGGTCGGGGGGAAGGCGCGTCTCGCTCTCCTGGGCGACGATGACCTCCTCACGCGGGGACACGTCGCCCAGCGCCCACGCGACCGGGCAGCGGTGGCCCCCGGCGCCGATCACCACGTCCGCCGCGAAGACGCCGCGCGCGGTCTGCACGCTCGCGCCGTCGCCGTTGACGTGGACGCCGGTGACCCGCAGGCCCCAGCGCACGTCGGCGCCGGCCGCCGCGGCGCGCTCGAGCAGGTAGTGATCGAACTCGCGGCGCACGATACCGTAGCTCGCCGGCCCTCCCCAGCGCGTCTCGTGGCGCCCGCCGCCGAAAGAGAGCGCGCACGCCGAGAAGGCCTGGATGGTGAGCGGGTATTTCTCGGGATCGATCTCGAGATCGGCGAGGGCCTGCGGGGTCACCCAGCCGGCGCAGACCTTGACGCGCGGAAAGACGGCGGCGTCCACCACGAGGGGCCGGAGGCCGGCCCGGGCGAGCTGCCAGGCCGCGGTGCTCCCGCCGGGGCCGCCCCCGACCACGATGACGTCGTGGCGGTCCACGGCTACGGCCGCCACAGCGAGGCGAGGATGCGCGCCTTCTGGGCGAGCGGCAGCCGGAGGTCCTCGACCGCGTTGGCCACGTCCATGGCGGCGAAGAGATCGCCCTCGATGTCGATCGCGCCCTCGACGAACGCCTCGGCGAAGGTGAGCGGCGAGGGGTCGCGGACGAGACGGACGAAGGTCGGCGGCGCCGGGATCACGACGGTGAACGCGGGCTCGGCGGCCCCGAGGCTCACCTGGGTGCCGTCCCAGAGGCGGAACGCGAAACTCCCGCGGAGGCGACCGAAGACTTGCCGCAATATGGCCGCCGCGCGTGTCGGGGTGGGCGTCGCCGGAAACGGAGCGAGCATCGGTCGGGGTCCGCCGCCCTTATTGTGGGCCCCAATCCGCCGTTGTCAATCGACGGACCCGACGGGTAGTGGGCGAAGAGGCCCGTGAGGAGCGACAGCACCCGCCGGGGCCCGCTCACAGCCCGTCGAGGAGGACCAGATTCGTTCGCGCCGTCCGAAGGCGGAGCGCCTTCACCAGCCCCTTGGGTTGCCACTGGCCATCGAGCACCTCCAGCGTGCCGCGCCGGGCAATGAATCTGCCCCCGTACTTCTCCACCGTCGCCGGGACGCGTTGCCGGTATTCTTCGAACCCCACCCCATCGATCACATCGAGAAGCTCCGCGATGACGTACGCAGCCATGCACTCCTCCGCTCGCCGGGTTGGAAACGCAGACCCACTATATCGCCCGCCGCACCCGGCGACACTCGTGGCCGCGGCATCGAAGATCGCGATACCATGGCGAGCGTCCGCTCCGCGCCGACGGGGGGAGACCGGCGGCGCCCAGGTCACGATGGCCGCATCGTGGGTCCCGGGTCGTTGCGGACCATCGCCCGCGTCCCGGTGTCGCGCGGTGACGACCAGCTCACAATCGCCGCCAGGCGGCCGCAGCTCGAGCCGAGGTGAGGACCACGAGGCGAGCCCCGGAG
>CAZWXA010000207.1:3647-7005 GCA_964637755.1 uncultured bacterium
GCTGCCCCGCGGCCCGGAGGCCCTCATGGAACAGACGCTGGCTCCGATCTCGGCCCAGACGCTCGAACGGCTGAGACAGATCTCCACGCCCACCCTCAGCACGCAGCTCTTCAAGCTCGGATTCCGCACCCGCGCCCTGCACGGGCTCATGCCCCTCAACCCGGCGGCCAGGATGGTCGGCGAGGCCGTCACCGTCCGCTTCGTCCCCGCCCGGGAGGACCTGGCCACGCTCGAGGCATTGGCCGACCCGGCCTACCCCCAGCGCCACGCGATCGAGACGATCCGGCCGGGCCAGGTGCTGGTCATGGACTGCCGTGGTGTCACTGCCGCCGCTGCCGCCGGCGACATCCTGGTCGCGCGTCTCCAGGCGCGCGGCGCCGCCGGGCTCGTCACGGATGGGGGCATCCGGGATTTCCCGTCGGTGAAGGAGTCGGGCTTCCCGGTCTACGCGGCCGGGCCGAGCGCGCCCGCGCACGTCCTCCGCCATCTCGCCGTCGACGTCGACGTGGCGATCGGCTGCTCCGAGGTGCTGGTCATGCCCGGCGACATCATGGTGGGCGACGGCGAAGCCGTGATCTGCATCCCGCGCGCTGTCGCCGCGGCCGTCGCCGAGGCCGGCCTCGAACAGGAGCTTCTGGAAGCCTTCGTTCTGGAGAAGGTCAAGGGCGGTGCCCCGCTTCCCGGCGTCTACCCGCCCAACGCCGCCACCCGCGCGGAGTACGAGGCCTGGCGCCGGTCGCGGGGCTGACGCGCGACCAGGCCCCCGCCCTATCGCGGCGCGTTGCGGCGAGCGTCGAGCAGCTCGTCGAGCTCGAGGCGGCACTGGACCTTGAGCCGGAGCTGGCCTGCCATCTCGGTCGTCAGCTCGGCGCCCTTCTGGGCAGGATCGGCCAGCACGACTGTGTCCGGGGTGGGAATGTCGCCGAGCCCGCCGCGCTGCTTGCACTCGTTCATGGCGGCCTCGGCCTTCGCGAGACGGGCTCGCGCCTGCTGCTCGCGGGTTTCTCGCGGCCCGCAGGCGACGGCGAGCCATGTCAGGCCGAGCACGATGAGGGTCCTCTTCACCGCAGGGTGTCTCACGGATAGACTGTCATGTGGACCCGCCAAAGCGCCATTGATAATGAGGCCACGGGATAGTGAGGCCCGGTCCCGGCCAGGGGGAGCATGAGGGTGTTCGGCCTGAAGGCCACATGACGGACGCCGCCGCGTCCCTTGGACAACTCTGGTCGCTTGCCGGCTGCGATCCGGAGGCGATCGGGCGGGTGAGTCTCCAGGGCGGGGACCCCGTGCTGCCGACGCGCTTCCGCATCGCCACCGCGGCCCTCGCCACCATCGCCGCGACGGGACTCGCGGCGGCCGAGATCTGGCGCCTCCGCACGGGCCGGACGCAGGCCGTGGCGGTCGGGGCCCGGGCGGCCGTGGCCGCCTTCCGGAGCGAGCGGTACCTGCGCGTGGAGGGGCGCGAGCCGGGGCTGCGCTGGGATCCGATCGCGGGCTTCTACCGTACCGGCGACGGCCGCTGGATCCAGCTTCACACCAACTTCCCCCATCACCGAGACGGCGTCCTGCGCGCGCTGGGCTGCGACGGCAGCCGCGAGGCCGTCGGGCGGGCCATCGAGGGCTGGAAGGCCGCCGCCCTGGAGGATGCGCTGGCCGAGGGCCAGGCGTGCGCGGGCCTGGTGCGCGCCCCCGAGGAGTGGCAGGCGCACCCGCAGGCCCGGGCGGTGGGGCGGCTGTCCCTCATGGAGGTCGTGCGGATCGGCGATGCGCCGCCGGAGCCCGCGGGGCACGGCGAGCGGCCGCTGTCGGGCGTGCGGGCGCTGGACCTGACGCGGGTGATCGCGGGGCCCGTGTGCGGGCGGACCCTGGCCGAGCACGGCGCCGAGGTCCTGCTCGTCACGGCCCGGCACCTGCCCAGCATCGAGGCCCTGGTGATGGACACCGGGCGGGGCAAGCTGTCGGCGTGCCTCGACCTGCGCCGCGACGCCGACGCGGGACGCCTTCGCGCGCTGCTGCGCGAGGCCGACGTGCTCGTCCAGGCGTATCGGCCGGGGGCTCTCGACGCGCGCGGGCTGTCGCCGGATGCGGTGGCGGCTCTCCGGCCCGGGATCGTGTACGTGACGCTCTCGGCTTACGGCCACACGGGCCCGTGGGGCGAGCGGCGCGGCTTCGACAGCCTGGTGCAGTCGGTGAGCGGCATCGCGCACGAGGAGGCCGCCGCCGCCCGCCTGGAGCGGCCGCGGCATCTTCCGGCTCAGGCTCTGGACCACGCGACGGGGTATCTGGCGGCCTTCGGCGCCATGGTCGCGCTGGCGCGGCGAGCGCGCGAGGGCGGGAGCTGGCTCGTGCGCCTGTCGCTGGCGCAGACGGGGCGGTGGATCGACGGGCTCGGACGGGTGGACGGCCAGCCTACCCGGGACCTGACGCTCGACGACGTGGAGGACCTGCTCCAGGAGATGGACACGCCGTTCGGGCGCATGCGCCACCTCGCACCCGCGGCGCGCCTGTCGGAGACGCCGGCCCGCTGGGCGCGGCCGGCGGTGCCGCTGGGCACCCACCCGGCCGCCTGGCCGGCCTGAGCAACGAGCGTTTCCCGACAGCGAATCCGCGTCGGGCTGATCAACATGAGTCAGATAGAACCCAGCTGCGAATGGGCGTCTCCGGGTGCTCCTCGATGAGTCAGAGCTTCGGGAGATCCAGCACCTCGCCCGCGCCCTGCGGATGAGCGGCGGCGAGCGGCCCTGCGTGCCCGTCCGGCAGCGGCCACCGGCGCACGCGGGCGACCCTCCCGTCCCATGAGAGAATGCCGGAGCCAAGGCCGCGAGTCGTGAAATCGTAGCGGAGGAGGAACGAGCATGGCTGCCGTCACCCCGGATCTCCCTGGACAGGAGCACCTGCACCCGCTCGCGTCACGCTTCGTCCACGTCGACGCGATCCCCTGGAAGCCCACACCGTGCCCGGGGGTCGACATGAAGGTCCTCCTCGAGGACAAGGCCACGGGACTCTTGACGGCCCTCTTCCGCTGGGAGCCCGGCGCGGTCCTTCCCCTGCACGAGCACGTGGAGGTCGAGCAGACCTACGTGCTGGAGGGGAGCATCGTCGACGACGAAGGGGAGGTGAAGGCCGGCAACTACGTCTGGCGTCCGGCCGGCAACCGCCACATGGCGCGCGCGCCGCACGGGGCGCTGGTGCTGGCCATGTTCCTCAAGCCCAACAAGTTCATCGGCGGCGAGCACGGAGGCAGGGAACTGCTCCCCCAGGAGGCCTGAGCCGGCGCCGGCGATCGCACCGGCGAGAGGTGCTCGCCCGCCGGGCCTCACGTGGCGCGCCAGGTTCATGAAGCATCGCCGCGGGTCGT
>CAZWXA010000208.1:0-6979 GCA_964637755.1 uncultured bacterium
GACACGGGCCCGTCCCGGGCGGCGTCCGGCGGAGGCCGCCGCGCGAGGGACGCCGAACAGTGGGTCCGCACAGAGCGGGCTGGGGGACCTACCCGGGACCTACCCGCCACCTCCGGCATCATCCGCCCGTGGCGGCTGCTCCAGCCGCGGCGGGGCCCGGGCCGCGGGCGCGACGGCCGTGAGAGCGTGAGCGGATCGGGCGGCTGACTCGCCTCGACTCTGCGATGTGGGTCGGACGGCCGGTTTCCCCCGTCTCGCCCTCACGTCGCGACCGCGGAAACGTGCTCTCCGTGCCGCGGATTCGGGTACTATCGCAGGCGACCCGAACCGAGAGGGAGCGCATGGCCAGGAAGGGGTCGAAAGCGAAGCCCGCGCGCGACGCCGGCCGGCGCAGCCGGCATCCGAAGCAACGTCCCACCCCCCAGCAGGCCGGCGGCGACGCGCCGCCCATGTACAGGCACACCGAGGAGAAGCTCCTTCTCCGACCTGACGTCGGTCTGCAGACGCAGTTTCGCGGGAAGAAACCGCCAAGAACCTATCGCTACGACCCGAGCCTTGACCCGGCGCTCTCGTGGGACATCAACGCCGACCGCGAGCGTGCCGAGGCCCTCATCGCGAAGATCGAGGGCGCATCCGATCTCGCCGAGGCCAGGGCAGCGGCGGCCGAGCTGCGCCGCATGTCGCGGCCCTTCCTGGATTGGACTGGCAAGGCCGAGCGGCACGAGCTGACCGTCCCGACGCTTCCCCTGTTCGTCCACGAGCGACTGTCGACGCAGGCCGTTCTCCAGTCCGTCAGGTCCCACAGACGCGACCGGCAGCAGACCCTCGCCCTCTTCGCCGACGAGGAGCTGGACATCTCGGATCGCATCCTCAAAGCCTACGAGCATGAGACACCGTGGGTGAACCGCCTGATCCTCGGCGACAGCCTCGTCGTCATGAACAGCCTGCTGGAGTACGAGGGGCTGGGCGGCAAGGTCCAGACGATCTACATGGACCCGCCCTACGGCGTCCGCTTCGGCTCGAACTTCCAGCCCTTCGTGCGCCGCCGGGACGTCAAGCACGGGGACGACCATCATATGACCCGCGAGCCCGAGATGGTGCAGGCGTACCGGGACACGTGGGAGCTGGGACTGCACTCCTACCTGACCTACTTGCGCGACCGGCTTCGCCTGTGCCGCGAGCTGCTGGCGCCGGGCGGGAGCATCTTCGTCCAGATCAACGACGACAACCTGCACCACGTGCGGGAGATCGCGGACGAGGTGTTCGGCGCGGAGTGCTTCGTGGTGACAATCTTGATCAAGAAGAAGGGCAGTCAGAAGAGCAGCCTGATCGATCCGGTCAACGACTGTGTAGTGTGGTGCACGCGGACGCCACGCGAGGAAGGCCGCACGCGTTTTCACCAGCTCTTCGAGCGCATGGAACTGGACGCCGACACGCTCGGCGAGTTCCGGTGGGTCGAGCTGCCGGATGGCCGCGAGTTCCCGATCTCGGAACTACCGGACCCGGACGGGACGATTCGCGACTACCGCCTGAATCCGCGACAGATCTTCCAGCACTGGGCCGGGGCTCGTCTGTTCCGGTCAAACCCGCTCACCAGCGGCGGGGAGCGGCGAAATCAGAGCCTGCCTTACGTCTTCGACGGCAAGCAATTTCATCCCGGACCCGGGCAATGCTGGAAGACCACGGCGCGCACCGACGACGGCTCGCCATCAGGTATGGATGGGCTGGCGGCAGCGAAGCGGCTGATCGCGGGCGAAGGCCAGCTGCGCTTCAAGAGCTATCTCCTCGATTTCGGGTACCGGCCAATCTCCAACTGGTGGGACAACCTGGGCGGTGCCTCGAACCCGATCTACGTCGTCCAGACCAATACGGAGATCGTCAAGCGTTGCCTCCTGATGACCACGAACCCGGGTGACCGCGTGCTGGACCCGACCTGCGGCAGCGGGACCACCGCCCTCGTGGCCGAGCAGTGGGGCCGACGGTGGATCACGATCGACACGAGCCGCGTGCCGCTGGCGCTCGCCCGCCAGCGGCTGCTGACCGCAACCTACCGCTACTACGAACTGCGCGACCCGCCGCGCGGACCGGCAGGCGGCTTCGTGTACCGCCGCCGGCAGAGCCGAACTGGTGAAGAAGTGGGAGGCATCGTCCCGCACGTGACGCTCGAGGCCATCGCCAACGAGGATCCCGTGAAAGAGGAGGTGCTCGTCGACCGGCCGGAGGTCGAGACCGGCGTGGTGCGCGTCAGCGGACCGTTCGTCGCGGAGGCGACGATTCCGACGGCGCTCGGCGTCGAAACGCAGAGCGCGGCGGCGGAGCCGGCGGGCGGCTACGGACGAGATCCGATCGAGCGCCTGATCGAGGTGCTGCGGCGGTCCCCGGCGCTGCGGCTCCGCGGCGGCCAGGCCGTGATGCTCAAGAACGTCCGGCGGCCGGCCAAGGCGCTCGCCCTCCACGCCGAGGCGGAGATGATCGACCCGGCCGGCGGCGACCTGGCGGGCGAGGCGGCGAACCGGAAGTCGCTCGACACGGCGCGCGGAAGGCCGGTGGCGTTCGTCTTCGGGCCGGAGCACGGGGCGGTCACCGAGCAGATGGTGTGGGCGGCGGCGAAGGAGGCGAACGTCAAGGGCTACGAGCACCTGTTCGTGGTGGGCTTCGCCATCCAGCCCGGGGCGTCGAAGCTCATCCAGAGCGCCGAGGCCGCGGTGGGCCTCCCGGCCACCTATGTCCAGGCGACGATGGATCTCCTCATGAGCGACCTGCTCAAGACCACACGAGGCAGCCAGGTGTTCGCCGTGACCGGAGCGCCCGACGTGAAGCTCGTCAAGCTCAGGCGGAGGAACGGCAACGGCCCGCTCTACCGCGTCGAGCTGCTCGGCCTCGACGTCTTCGACCCGGTCACGATGGAGAACGCCCACGTGAAGGGCGCGGACGTCCCGGCCTGGTTCCTTGACATCGATTACGACGACCTGGTCTTCCGCGTGGGTCAGGCGTTCTTCCCGCGGACGGGCGCGTGGGAGAACCTCAAGCGCGCGCTCAAGACGACCTACGAGGACGCCGTGTGGGACCACCTGGCGGGCACCGTGAGCGAGCCGTTCACGGCCGGTGAGTCGCGGCGCATCGCGGTGAAGGTCATCGATGAGCGGGGCAACGAGCTGATGGTGGTCAAGGGCCTCGACGAGGCGGAGGCGGAGCGGTAGTCGCGTGGCCGACTTCAACGAGGTCGCGCAGCCGATCATCTGCGACGCCTACGAGGAACCGGCGCAGCACCGGGAGATCGAGCGCGGCACGCCGGCCCAGCGTGTCCAGGGTCGACGCGAGGCCTGCTACTACTATCGGCCGCCGGGCCGGTCGACGGGGACGAGCGAAGCGGACGACATCGGCACGCGCGTCCCCCTCGACCTCGTCAACCGGCTCCGCCCGCTGGTGAAATCATGGACTCGGGACGCGCTGAACGGCCGCCCAGTGGCGACCGGCATGACGCTCGAACTGCTTGCCTACTGGCACCGGGAGGGGCGGGAGCGCCGCCTGTTCTTCTGCCAGCGCGAGGCGGTCGAGACGGTGATGTTCCTCGTCGAGGCCCGGGCCGACCTCCTCCAGGGCATCACGGTTCCGCAAGACGAGCCCGGGCAGTTCGTCCGATACGCCTGCAAGATGGCGACGGGGAGCGGCAAGACCACGGTCATGGCCGGTCTCATCGCCTGGAGCATCCTCAACAAGATTGCCAGTCGGGCCGACCGCCGCTTCTCGGACGCCGTGCTCGTGATCTGCCCCAATGTCACGATCCGGGACCGGCTCCAGGAACTGGACCCGAACCGGGGCGAGACGAGCCTCTATCGCACTCGCGACCTCCTGCCGCCCCACCTGATGAGCGACCTCCGGAAAGGCCACGTGCTGATCCGGAACTGGCACGTGCTGGCACCCCAGGATCTCGGTCAGGTCGGCGGCGTCGGGGCGCGGGTCGTCCAGCGCGGCCTGGAGTCGGACAGCGCGCTGGTCGCTCGCATCCTGGGGCGCGAGGTCGGAGGCAAGCGGAACATCCTGGTCCTCAACGACGAGGCCCACCACGCCTACCGGATTCGTCCCGGAGAGACAGATGCGGCCGGGGACAACGCCGGCGGCGCTCCCGAGGCCGACCCGCGGGAGGCCACGGTGTGGATCGAGGGTCTCGACAAGATCCACCGGGCCCGGAGCATCAACCTCTGTCTCGACCTGTCGGCGACGCCGTTCTACCTGAACCGCGCCGGGCACGACCCGGGCCGCGCCTTTCCCTGGGTCATCTCGGACTTCGGGCTGATCGACGCGATCGAGAGCGGGCTGGTGAAGATCCCCCAGATCCCGGTGCAGGACACGACGGGAGACGTCACGCCCGCGTACTTCAACATCTGGAAGTGGATCGTCGAGAAGAAGCTCTCGGCCGGCGAGCGAGGAGGACGGCGAGGCGAGCTGAACGCGGACGCCGTGCTGCGCTGGGCGCAGCAGCCGATCGCCCAGCTCGCCGGCCAGTGGTTCGAGGAATTCCGCCGGTGGGAGCGGGAGGCGGCGGAAGGCACGCGACCCCCCGTGCCCCCGGTGTTCATCGTCGTCTGTCGTGACACCCGCCTCGCCAGGGCCGTCCACGAGTGGCTCACAGGACAGGCCCGCGGCGCCCCGCCGCCGGTCGAGGAGTTCAGGAACCCTCCCGGGCGGGAGCACACGGTGCGGATCGACTCACGGGTCGTCGAGGACATGGCGCGGGACGTCGCTCGCACCGACCAGAGCCGGCGCCTGCGCTTCGTGCTCGACACCATCGGGAGGACCGCCTGGCCGGGCGGGGGGCCGCCCGAGGAGTACCGGGAGCTGGTCGACCGCCTCAACAGGAAGGCCGAGGAGGAGGACGGCCCGCGGATCGACGCGGCCACCCCGCGCGGCCGCGACGTGCGCTGCATCGTCTCGGTGGCGATGCTCACCGAAGGGTGGGACGCCACCACGGTGACGCACATCGTCGGCCTCAGGCCGTTCGAGTCGCAGCTCCTGTGCGAGCAGGTCGTGGGCCGCGGGCTCCGCCGTTCGCAGTATCACGACCTCACGGTCGAGGAGGTCGCCAAGGTCTACGGCGTGCCCTTCGAGCTGATTCCCCTCAAGGCCGCGCCCGGGCGGCCGACGCCGCCGCCGGACGTCCGACACGTCCACGCGCTCTCGCCCGAGCGCGATCATCTGGAGATCACGTTCCCCCGCGTCGAGGGCTACGCCCACCGGATCGATGCGGCGGTGCGCGTCGCGTGGGACCGCGTGCCATCGCTCACCCTCGATCCCCTCGCCGCCCCCGACGAGACGCGGGTGAAGGGACTCTCGGCGGACCGTGGGGGCCGGCTGTCTCTCTACGGACCTGGCGCCCTCGACGAGGTGACGCTGGGACAGTGGCGGGAGAGCCACCGGCAGCAGGAGCTGGAATTCGAGATGGCGCGCGACCTGACCCTGCGCCTCAGGGAAGCCGGCCAGGTCCCCCTTCACGCCCTCTTTCCCCAGGTGCTCGCCATCGTGCGTCGGTATGTCCGCGACCGCGTCACTCCGCTCGGCCACCGCGATCGCAAGGACGTGTTCCTCGACCCCTATTACACGGAGGCGGTGGAGGCGTTGACGGCGGCGATCCTGCCGGCCGACGGCAACGCGAGGGAGGTACCCCGGTACGAGGCCCGGCGCGCCCCCGGCCGGACACGGGACGTCGACTTCTGGACCTCGCGCCCGGTCCAGGAAGCCGTCCGGTGTCACCTGAACTTGGTCGTGCTGGACACGGCGAAATGGGAACAGTCGGCTGCCTACTATCTCGACACAAGCGACCACGTCGTCGCGTTCGTCAAGAACGCCAACATGGGCTTCGCGATTCCCTATCTCCACCATGGCCAACACCGCGAGTATCTTCCGGATTTCCTCGTCAGGCTCGGCAAGGACGGGCGCGAGGTCGGAACGCTGATCCTCGAGACGAAGGGGTTCGATCCGCTCGCCCACGTCAAGGTCGCGGCGGCCCAGCGCTGGGCAGCGGCGGTGAACGCCGAGGGGTCGTGCGGCCGATGGGCGTACCGGATCGCGATCTCGCCATCCATCGTCCCGGCCGCTCTGCAGTCGGCCGTCCGCGAGCTGGCGGAGCTACCGCGGCCGGACTGGCAGGCAGCCCTGTCGAGGTTCGCCGCGGAGATCCGGGCGGCGTACGGGTCGCGGCTTCACAGCATCGTGCTGTACGGCTCGCGGGCGCGCGGCGACGCACAGCACGACTCCGACGTCGACGTGCTGGTCGTGTTTCACTCGGGCGAGGATGCGCGGCGGGAACGCGAGCGCGTGGCCGCGACCGCGTGCCAGGTCTCGTCCGACAGCGACTGCCTGATCTCCGCTTTTCCGGTGAGCCTCCGTGAGTTCCGCGGGGATGAACGCCCGCTGATCGCCAGCGCCCGGCGCGAAGGCAGGGTCGTCCCGGATCAGGTCGCTCCTTGACGGCGCCGATCGAAGCCCCTGCTCGCCAAGGCGCGGCGGAGCCTGGCCAACGCCCGGCGGAGTTCCCGGGACGGCGACCACGACTTCGCAGTCTCGCGCGCCTACTACGCGATGTTCTACGCCGCCCCGGCGCTCCTCCTCTCCAGGGGGCGGACGTTCGCGCGTCACTCCGGCCTCATCGCGGGCCTCAACCAGGAGTTCGTCAGCCCCGGCGATCTCGACTACGCGCATTTTCGCGGCGCTGGAAGCGGCCTTCCGGGAGCGGAACGCCGCCGATTACGGCTACCAGGAGTCGGTGTCGGTCGAGACGGCAGCTCGAGTGGTGCGGGACGCAGAGGCGTTTCTGACGGCGGCGGTAGCCCGGCTGGGCTCGGAACCGCGGCCGGGCTCCAGTGTATAATGCGCCGGCACCATCAGATCCCGAGGAGGCAGGCATGAAGCTCGTCCGGTTTTCCCTGAACGGTCACGCGCCGCGGCTCGGCATCCTGCGCGGCGATGCCGTCGCAGACCT
>CAZWXA010000209.1:0-6972 GCA_964637755.1 uncultured bacterium
AACGCGCGCAGCCGGCCGCCCTCAGCCATGTGTCATTGATAGCATCACAACGAACCGAGCGTCTGCGCCTTTTCAGATCACGCGGTTTTCGGGCGGGCCGAGTTGCAATATCGGTGTGCCAGACGAGCATTCTCGGGGATCGTCTTACCTCCTAGCCAGTACATCTCGAGGTGATACGGATCGTCCTCCTCAAGTTCATCAACTCCCTCGAGATCCTCATAAGCGAATGACAGTGGTGGTCATCTCCTGGTGATCATTCGTCGGTAAAGCAATCGCTCTCGTTCTGGGCCGCGCTCCATCCAGATAGAGCAAGCCCTTGATGTCAGCGGTCTCCGCCAAGTGATCGAGTGCCCTCGGCTCGTGGGCACGCTCGCCCACGTGACGCAGCTGTCTTCAGCCTTGCCTCAGGCTTCGAGCGGGTGGCTGTCGAGCAGGCTGGCGCGCTCCGGATGCGGTCGGTATCGTCTGAAGTGGCCTTCTCTGCCATAGCCTTGGGCTCGGGTCCCCATCTCGCCTCGCGGTCTCCGAGCGATTCCCGTCAGACCCAGTGGATACTGCCGTCGGCGCTGAACAGCAGACCGGTCCGAAGCTGGCGGCCGAGGGCGCTATCGGAGTCCCTCAGTAGCCGCCCGTATGCCCGCACCTGGGAAGCATAGTCGCGGTAGATCTCTGCGGCCGTCCCCTGGGGCGGGGCGTCGGTCTTGAAGTCGATCACGTCGACCCGTGCGGAGGTGACGCTGACGAGATCGATATAGCCGGTCAGCAGAAGGCCTCCCGGAGCCGGTCCCGCGACGGGGTACTCGATCCGGAGACCCGGACCCAAGGGGCCTAACAGGCCCTCAGCGCGCAGGGTCGTGAGCGCCCGATCAACATCTTCTACGGCCTCGGCGAAGTGTTCGGCCGGCCCGGTACTCTGGGCAGCGATCCGCACCGCCTCGGTGGTCGTGATGTCGGGGTTGCGCAGGACGAGGCCGATTGCACGGTGCACAGTGGTGCCGAACGTGGCGCCGAACCTGCCCTCCCGGGGCTTGCGGCTCGCCGGCGCCGAGCTCTCGGCATCATCGCGGTCGAGATCGACGCGGCCGGAGGCGCTGGCTGGCCGGAACCTCGGAACGCCCGCTTCCTCCGCCGCCGCGCTCCAGCGCGCCGTCACGGCGATCTCGAGCTCGGCGGCATCGGCGGACACGCGCGGTGGAAGCGGAGCCTCCGCGCGCGCCCACGCCGGCTCCTTCCCCGCCACGTACGTTTCGAGCTCGCGCACGAGGCGTGGGTCGGCGCCGGCGACCAGCGCGCTGCAGACCAGCTTCGCGGGATCCTGCGGGCCAGCCTTTGGCACGACCAGCAGGTCGCGCGCACGCGTGGCTGCCACGTAGATCACGCGCTGGCGTTCCGCGTCGAGATAGGTCTTCTCGGTCTGGCGGAGGTCGAGCCCCGCCGGCTCCTCCCACTGCAGACCGTGAAGATTCACGACCCATCCCGTCTCGTCGCGGGCCATCCGCCAGGCGCCGTGGTTGACGCGGGTGCCCCATTCGAGCCGGCCATCCCAGAGCACCACGACGGGAAACTCCAGCCCCTTGGCCTGATGGACCGTGAGGATTCGCACCGCGTCGGCGCCGACCGGATGCGGCGGGTCGAGCTCGACGGGGTCCGAGACCCAGTCGCGCATCCGGGCCGTCGTCGCGTCGTAGTCCAGCCCTTCGGTGGCGGCGATCTGGCTGAGCACGAGGCAGAGCTCGCGAAGGCGCGTCAGTCGCTGGGCGCCGTTCGGGCCAAGGGCGACGACGCGCGCGAAGGCCGTCAGGTCCAGCAGATCGCGCGCGACGGCGCCCGGCGGCCGCTCGAACCGGCCACGGCGGAGCTCCTGGATGCACTCGCGTGCTTCACGCACGCGCGCCATCACGTCGTCGGGGATGAGGGCGCCGTTTCGCGCGGCACGTTCCAGCACGAGATCGGCCGGGTCGAGCGCGAAGAATGGCGGGCGCAGCAGGGCCGCCTCGGCGACGCCGTCGTCGGGATCGGCCAGGGCGCGAAGTCCGAGCACCAACTGCCGATTGAGCGGGTCCTGGAGGAAGAGCTTTCCGCCCCGGGAGGCGTAGGGAATGCCCTCCGCGTCGAGCCTCGGGAACAGGAACGAGAGATTCCAGGTCGACACGGCCAGGACGGCGATGTCCCCATAGCGGATGCGGCGCGATCGGCCATCGAGGGGATCGGCGATCTCGATGCCGCTGGCCGTCACGAGCCACCGGAGATAGCGGGCCAGCGCCGCGCCCTCGAGGCCTCGGTACTCCTCCGCCTTGTGCCTGATGCCGTCGGGGAACCCGAGCGGCAGGACGTGCACGCTCGCGGCCGACCCGCCCTGGCGGCCCGTGTCGAGGGGTTGCTGGAAGACGCGCCCGGTCGCGGGGTCGAAGGGGCGGCCGTCGGGAGCCCGGCCGAGAATCGTCTCGAAACGGTCGTTCAACCAGCGGATGAGCGAGGGCGCGCTTCTGAAGTTGGCCGAGAGCGTGACGGACAGAGCATTCTGGCCGGCCACCACGCGCCGCACCCGATCGTACATGGCGACATCCGCGCGCCGGAAGCGGTAGATCGACTGCTTGGGGTCGCCGACCAGGGTGAGGGAGCCCGGGCGGAGCACCACCTGGTCCCAGCGCTCGGCCACTGCATCGCGCTCGCAGAGGAACAGGATGATCTCGGCCTGAAGCGGATCCGTATCCTGGAACTCGTCGACGAAGATGTGGTCGAACAGGCGCTGGAACTCGGCGCGCACGGCGCGATCGCCGGCGACGAGATCGCGCAGCTTGATCAGGAGGTCGAGCTGGTCGAGCGTGCGATGGCGGGTCTTCACCTTCTCGTAGAGCGCGACGACGACCGGGAAGAGCCGAACGAGGCGGGTGGCCAGCCAGCGGTCGAGCGGGCCGCAGAGATCGTCGTGGAGCGCCGTCGATCGCGCCTGGCCACCGTCCCGGAACGTCTTCCAGAGCGCCCAGGCGGCGTCATCGCCATCGAACGTGGTGCCCTTCGTCACCTCGCGTGGCGCGCGATCGAGCTGCGGCCGGAGCTCGCGGAGGATCAGCCATGGCTCGGCGACGTCTCGGACCGCGCGGACCACCTCCGCCGTGCGTGTGAGCCAGCGGGCGCCGACGGACTGACCTCGGAGGCGCCTTGCGAGCCGCACGAACTCGTCGGCCGCGGCACGAAAGGCGCCGACGTCGAAGGCCGCGGGCTCGGCATCGGGCGGGGGAAGATCCCGCTGGCCGATGAATCCCGCGACGAGGTTGTCGATGCCGTGCTGCACGTAGAATTCGTATTCGCGGGACCCGGCCAGCAGTCCGGTCTCGAGCGCGAACAGGATCGTGGGAGTCGCCTCGTCGGCGCGAGCCGCGGCCGGCGTGCCGTCCAGCTCGGCGGCGAGCGTCCCGCTCTGCACGGCGTGCAGGAGCACGGTCACCGTCTCGGCCACGAGCTCGTCGGGGTTGTCGGTGACCCCGTAGGACGGACTCAGCTCGGCTTGCACGGGCCGCAGACGCAGCAGACGGTCGGCGAAGCTGTGGATGGTGCCGACGTAGGCGGTGTCGAGGCCGGCCACCGCCTCCCGGAGCTGAGCCGCCCGGGATGCCAGCAGATCGGGCTCGGCGAGCTCCCCGAGGAGCCGCTCGCGGATCTTGAGCCGCAGCTCCCCCGCCGCCTTGCGCGTGAAGGTGAGCGCGGCGATCCTGCCGATCGACAGGGCCGGCGCGTTCGACGTCGGCGCGATCAGCTCGATCAGACGGTTGACGAGCGTCGTGGTCTTGCCCGTGCCGGCGCCGGCGTCGATCAGGACGTTCCGCTCGCGCTCGAAGATGGCGGCGTCGCGTTGCGCCTGGTCCGGAGCCGGCGTCTGCCCGCGGTGGGCCATCTCAGGCGCGCTCGACGTTCTTCAGCGCGGCGAAGCCGGCGAGCACGCCGTCTCCGGTGGACAGGAGCTCGCGCGCGCGGGCATAGGCGTCGCCGCAGACGGGGGTAAAGCGGCAAAACGTGCAGTCGTGCGGGTCGGGGGTGCGCGGGAACGCCCGCGCGGCGAGCAGATCGGCTGCGAGCCCGAGCCACGCCTCCGCCGCCGGTTTCAGCGTCTGCTCGAAGTCCCGGCGCCAATTGCGCTCCTCGGTGCCTCGGTTGACGAAGGTGTAGGCGGCGGCAATCCGGGTCGGCAACTTCCAGGCGGCGGCCATGCGCCCCGTCGCGAGCGCGTACACCGCGAGCTGCACGTCGAGCACGGGGTCGGGCTCGGCCTCCTTCCCGACGCGGGGGTGGGCGCGACCGGTCTTGAGGTCGCGCACGAGCGTGCGGTTGCCGTCAACATCGAGCCGGTCGATCTGGCCGCGGACGTAGAGCGAGCGGCCGCGGAGCGGGATCTCGACCGCCTCCGGCCGGCCGAAGCCGCGCTCGACGGCGACGAAGCGCCGGCCCGAGGGCTCCCAGTCATGGGTCAAGAGATCGTGAATATCGCGGCGGACGCGCTCGCGCTCCTTGTTGCGGACGGCCGCGCCGGCCAGGGGGTATTGCTCGAGGAATCGTTCGAAGCCATGCTCGACGACGGCGTCGGCGCGAGCGCGCCACGCGGCCAGGTCGCCGTCTCTCGCGCAGAACGCGGGGCCGTGGACCTGGTAGAACTCCTGGGCGATCAGGTGGACCAGCGCCCCGTAAGCGGGCTGGCCGATTTCGCGCTGCGACGGTGCGGAGGCCGGCTCGTCGAGATGGAGCAGATTGCCGAGCAGGAACCGGTGCGGGCACTGGAGCAGGTCCTTGAGTGCCGTGGGCGAGATCGGCAGCTCTGGCGTGAGCCCCGGCACGGCCGCGAGTTCGGCGCCGGGGCCGAGGATGCCGTCGAGCGGCCCTGCCGCGCCGGCTCCGAGCAGGGCGGCGAGGCGATCGAGGTCGCGCGCTCGCGTTCCGCCCCAGTGCGGTGGCGTGGGGAAGGCGCCGCGGGCCACGCCATCCTGCCAGGCGGGTTCGGCGATCGGCACGAGGCGACGGAATTGGAGCGCGGCAGCCTGGGCCGGTCGGAACGCGTTGCGCTCGAGCGCGGCCGCGTCGGGGATCACCGCTCCTGGCTCGCCGGTGCTGGCGTCCGGCCGTCCCAGCGCAGCCGCGGCTTCCAGGATGACGGACGAGGGCTCGCGGATGGAGCGCTCGAGGTCGAGCCGGGGCACCGAGAGGGCGACGCGCGCCTCGCTGTTCCTGATCACCGCATCGAGGGTGTGGAGCGCGTCGAGCGAGCGGTCGGCGGCGACGCTCGGACCGATCTGTTGCCCATCCATCCCGGGCACGAGCAGCCCGGCGCGGAGCCTATCGGGGATGACGGGATCTTCTCGCGGCAGCGACGGCAGATGGCCCTCGGCGAGTCCAATCACGCGCACCGCGTGGAACGGGAGGTCCGCCGCATCGCGGACGGTGCCGATGTAGACCGCCGGATCGCCGAACCGGCCCTGCGAAAGCCGGAGCGTGCCCATCACGTCCTCGATCAGGCGAAGGGCCTCCCCGCCTGCGAGGCTCCCGCACGTCGGATCGGCCGCAGCGCCGGCGAGGGCTTCGTCGAGCAGGGCATGGGCGCGGGGCCCGGATCCCGGCTGGAGCAGCCACTCGGCGACGAACGAGCGGAGGGACGGCCAGAGCTGCGCGAGCGGCTCCCCCGACGTCACGCGCCTGGCCATCTCTACGAGAGCCTCGAGCGCGGGACGAATGGCACGCAGAGTGTCGAGCAGGCGCTCCAGATCGCGCGCCTTTCTGACGAGACCGGCTCGCTCGGGGTCGTCAGCGGCCTGGCGGGCGCGTTCGAGCTGCCCGGCGATGTCCTTCTCCCGCGCGTGTGCGCGGGGCGTCCAGTCGAAGGCGCCCTCGGGGTGGGCGGGACTGCCGCCGACGGACCCGAGCGCCCAGACGAGATCCGTCGCGCTGCCGTGCGACAGGCGCCGAGCCTCGGCGGGCACGGTTCGCAGGGATGGCAGGATGGCCGCCAGGGCCTCGCCGCTCAGGTGCGCGCGGAGCGCGCGGATCACCGCGATCGTACGGGAGCCGGTCGCCGTGTCGGTGAACGGAAGCCCGCCGGCCACGTGCACCGGAAGGGAACCGCCCGGCCACGGCAGGCGGGACAGGCGCTCGCCGAGCAGGCTGGCGAGCGGGTCGAGGATGGGAACGAGCACCGCGATGTCCTCGAGGGGCGTGCCGTCGAGGACCTGCCGGGCCACCCAGTCGGCCGTGGCCTCGAGCTCCTCCTCGACGCCGGCGTGCTCCTCGATGTCGACCGTGCCGTCGGGTCCGGCGCTTCTCGGCCGCCCCGGATCCGCGAGGACGGCCGGAGGCTCGAACAGATAGGAGGCCAGCACGGCGCGCTCGCTTTCCCCGGAGCGCGGAGCGGGCGCGGAGGCAAGGGCGCTGGCCGCCGCGCCACCGAAGAGGGCCGAGATGCGCGCGAAGTAGGGCGCGCGCGCGGGACGGGCCGCAAGCAGGCCAATGGTGACGTCAGGGATCGCGCGGACGAATCGCGCCTCGACGAAGGTGGTTGCACCTCCGGCTGCGATCAGGACGGGACCGGGATAGGGCCACCGGCGTGGATCCTCTTCGAGCATTGCGGCGGCGTGTCCGAGGACACGCTGGATGGTCCAGGAGCGCCCGGCCGAGGTGTCCAGCGCGCGCCAGATGGTGGCCACGTCTTTGAGGCGTCCGTCGCCTTCGTCTCGCTGCTCGAGATCGTCAGGGGTGAGTCCGGCCGCTTCGAGGTCCGAGATCGTCCGGGCGAAGGCTTCGTCCCAGCCGAGCTTGGTTCGCAGCAGATCGATGGGGAAGTGGGCCAGCGTGAGCCCCGTTTTGATGAGGCCCGAGAGGCGCACGCGGCGCAAACCGTCTTCGCCGGGCGAGATGTCGAGACCGGCGCCATCGAGCACGGCGAGTCCTGCCACCGCGGTGGGGATGAACCGCGTTCCCGCGAGCGCCCGG
>CAZWXA010000210.1:0-6913 GCA_964637755.1 uncultured bacterium
GTAAAGGTCAGCCCCAGCGGAGGTGGCGTTGGAGGTGGCGTTCATGGTTCCTACGCGCTGGCGCCGACGATGGCCGAAGCTATCGTGGAGGTGGAGACAAGGGTCTCATCAGCCTCAAGCCAGGGAACCCAATTTTGCCTTGACAAGGAAAGACGACTAAGGTAGAAGGGAGACTCCAAAGGAGGCAAGCAACCATGAAGTATAACACGAAACAGCAACCCACTAGTCCTAGGACTTTGCTATCCGGAATCACCGTTGCACTGATATTCGCTGTTTTCTCTCCTCCGGCCATCCAAGCCTTCGAACTCGAGGAAGCAACTATCACCCAATTGCAAGAAGGAATGACGACCGGCCAGTATACGTCTCGTTCGATTGTCGAGATTTATATAAAGCACATTGGAGAGATCGATAAGACGGGGCCAAAGATTAACTCGATTATCGAGATAAATCCCGATGCTCTGGCCATTGCGGATCAACTGGATAAGGAGCGTAAGGAGGGTAAGGTCCGTGGCCCGTTGCACGGGATTCCTGTTCTTATCAAGGAAAATATAGAAACTGCCGATAAAATGCAGACCACCGCAGGTTCTTATGCTTTGGCAAACATTCCCGTGAAGCAGGATGCGTCCGTGGCCCAGAAACTCCGTGCAGCAGGGGCCGTTATATTGGGCAAAACCAACATGAGCGAGTGGGCTTACTTCCGATCAACCCGAGCTTCCAGTGGTTGGAGTGCACGTGGTGGTCAAACCAAAAACCCGTATATCCTCACCCGGAGTCCTTGTGGTTCCAGCGCAGGGTCGGGATCGTCCATCGCAGGAAATCTCGCTCCGGCGGCCATTGGAACGGAAACGGATGGATCGATCACCTGTCCGGCGTCTGCGAACTCTATTGTAGGAATCAAGACGACGATGGGTCTGGTCAGTCGGGCCGGGATTATCCCGGGGGCTCATACACAAGATGTTGCTGGCCCTATGACCCGAACCGTGACCGATGCCGCCATCGTTCTTGGAGCGATAGATGGCCCTGATCCGCGAGATCCTGTCAGCGAATCATCTAAGGGTAGAGCCGAAACAGACTATACCAAGTTCCTGGACCCCAACGGTCTGAAAGGGGCTCGGATTGGTATTGCCCGGAACTATTTTGGTTACCACGAAAAGGTCGACGCACTTATCAATCGGAGTATCGAGGTGATGAAGCAGCAGGGAGCTATTATCGTAGATCCGGCCAATGTCGAAACGGCCGGGAAATTCGGCAGCTGCGAAGTGACCATATTCTTATATGAGCTCAAAGCCGATCTAGGGAAATATCTCAAAGAGCGTTCCTCCACCGGCCCTCAATCCCTGAAGGATCTGATCGTTTTTAATGAGAAAAATAGAGATAAAGAGATGCCGTTCTTTGAACAAGAGTTTTTCAAACTGTCGGAAGAGAAGGGCGGTCCTTTAACGGATCACGCTTACCAGGATGCGGTTAAGGAATGCCATCGATTGTCAGCCGATGAAGGGCTCGATGCCACGTTGAAGAAACACAATGTCGATGCGATTGTAGCCCCCACTTTAGGTCCCATCATGCCGATAGATCTGGTTATAGGCGATCACTTGATACCACCTTGGGCCACACAGTATTGGGCGGCATCAGTCGCTGCGGCATCTGGTTATCCGCACATTTCGGTACCTGCTGGCTATATTTCTGGTGTTCCGGTGGGCATCTCCTTTCTGGGGACGGCATGGAGCGAGCCGACCCTCATTAAGATCGCTTATGCTTTTGAACAGGCGACAAAGTATCGCAAACCCCCTCAATTCTTCCCGACGGACCCGACGCACTAGTGGAGAGCCGGCGCGACTTGGGTGCGATGCTGCTCAGCGACAACGGCGCGGGCAAGGACCACGGCCTACCAGCACCTCGCGGCGCGTACTGAAAGCGCTGCACTTCCGCGCGCAGGAGGTATGAGTCAGAGAGGTCCAGAGGCGCTTTTCGTGTAAGACGGGCGCGCTAGGCAGCGGGCGGGTCCCGATCCAGCGCTTCCCGAAGCCCGGTCTCAGCGACCCTACGGGCGCGACGTCATCGTCGTCGAGGCCGGCAAGTCCGTCGGCCTGTACTTCGTCCGCCAGGAATCGGCCTCGTGCACCGAGATGGTGCTGCTGCCCGCGTTCGACAAGTCGGCGAGGCTGCCGGAAGGCCGCACGGTCCCGGGCGGGTTCTTGCCGAGGGAACCCGGCGAGTACGAGTTCGCCTGTCAGATGGCAATGATCCACTTAGTTCAAGCCCGGGCCGCCGGGATGGCCGCTGAACGTCCGGAGCGGCCAGTGCTGATCCAACGCTTCGGGAGCGGGCTCCAACTCAACGTCCACATGCACACCCCCGTGCTCGACGGGGTCTTCAGCGGGACTCCACCGAGCGACGAGGACGTGGCGCAAGTCCTCGCCACCGTCCGCGCCCGTATCGGGCGGCTGCTCGCCCGCCGCCAGCTCGAGCCCGACGACACGGCGCCGGTCGCGCGGGCTGTCAGCGTCGCTCGGGACGGGAATCGCGGTCTGTCACGGGCGCACGGCGAGCGGCGGGTTCGGGATCGCGCCGAACATCTCGGGGGCGTAGAGCGCCTCGACGCGCGTGGGCGGGAGGGCGAAGGTCCCGCTCTGGTTCAACCGGATCGTGTACTCGATGGTGAGCGGCCCCTTGGGGAGATACGCGTAGTAGGCGCGGTACCCCTCGAAGGCGCGCTCCTCGAAGGCGGGCCAGGCGGTGACGTCGCGCTGCTCGCCGCCGGTGGCGATCTGCGAGTCGCGGGCGAGCCCGGTGCCGAGATGGGAGGCGCCCGCGGGGATGGGATCGCTCACGACGACCCAGGTCATGTCCGCCTGCGCGTCGACGGTGAGCCGCACGCGGGCGATGTCGCCGCGCGTCCAGCGTCCGGGCTGGCGGACCTCGATCGGGGCGAGCGTCTTCGTGAGGCGGTAGCCGCTTCCGAGCGGACCCTTGAGGGGGATCGCGGCCTGCGACTGCACGGTCACCCAGGGGCGCCCGGCCCCGGCATGAGTCAGCACGAGGTCGCCGTCGCGCGCCGGCCACGGGAAGGGGAGGGCGCCGCCCCGGGGCATCAGGGTCCAGTCGACGCGGCGCGCGGTGCCCGCCAGCGACAGCTCGGTGGCGCCGCCGACCGGCGTCTTCTCGAAGGCCGCCGAGAACTTCTCCACCGCGAGCACGCCCCAGGCGTTGGCCGTCGTCAGGTCCCAGGCGCCGCGCTGCTGGCGGGCGAGGGCGCCGCTCACGAGGCGCGGCAGATCGTCCTTCCACTGGCTCGTCTGCACGAGGTGCAGGATCAGCCGCATGGCGTTGGCGTCGCTCGAGACCATGAGCCACCAGAGCCGATCCGTGTGCTCGGTGGAGAAGCCGAGCCGCGTGCCCTGGAGGGTCAGGCGGGCGCGGAGGATCTGCTCGGTCTCGGCGAGCCGGCGCGGGCGGTCGGGCACGGTCGCCACCCGCTGCAGCACGCCCCACCAGTCGAGCAGGGCCGAGGTCGGCCACAGGTTCGGCTCGATCGTCAGGGTCGACAGGAGCTGCGGGTCCGCGCTGCCGTGGCGCGAGAGGGCGTCGAGCGCCGTCAGCTTCCGGATCGGCAGATCGGCCGTGGGCAGCGCCGGCCCCCGCACGATCGCGCCCGCGACGAACTTCCGGAGGCCATCCAGGAGGCGGCCGAGGATCTCGAGCGGGATCGTGTAGCCGGCCTCGTGGGTGAGCGCCACTACGTAGGCGGTCAGCACCGGGTCGCCCGAGATCATGGTCGGGAAGTACTTGAGGAGGCCGTCGGCGTCCACGTAGGCCGGCAGGGTCGCGGCGACGGTGCGCCACATCGCGGCGTCGCGGAGGGCGACCGAGCGGGACACCTGCTGCTCGAGACACGTGTACGGGTACCGGGCCATCCAGTCCCGGACGCCGGAGAGCCCCTCGACGAGGCTGCCGCGAAGGGCGACCTGGATCCCCCCGCGCCCCGGGAGGGCGTCGGCGGGACGCTTCACGGCCTCGCGCGCGGACCGGTCGAGCTGGAACAGGGTCGCCTGGAGCGTCCGCACCGGAACGGCGGCGCGCACCTCCTGGGTCACGCGGACCCGGTCGGCGGTCCGCCCCGCCGCCTGCACCTCGATCTCGTACCTGAGCGCGCGGGGTCCCACCGGCACCGCGATGTCCCAGCCGACGACCTTCGCATCCCCCCCAGGGAGCTTGACGGACTGGGCCGGGAGCGGGGTCGAGAGACCCTCCACGCGCGCGAGGACACGCAGGTCCATCGCCTCGCGGGTCGTGTTCCGGAGCGTCACCTCGGACCGGAGGCGATCGCCCTCCCGGACGAGTGGCGCGATGCCGGGGAGGATCATCAGGTCCTGGGTCGAGCGGATCGTGGTGGCGCCGGAGCCGAAGAGATCGGACTGCCCGGTGGCCACCGCGACGATCCTGAAGGCGGTGAGCGAGTCGTTCAGGGGGACCTCGAGGGTGGCCTCGCCGTTCGCGTCGAGGCGGACGCGGCCCTTCCAGAGAAGGAGCGTGTCGAACAGCTCGCGCGTCGTGGCGCGGCCGCCTCCGCCTCCCTGGGGCAGCGCCTTGAGGCCGAAGTGGCGCTTGCCGATGACGTGGCCCTGCGCCGTCGCGGTCGTCACGCCGTACCGGCGCCGCGCCATCATGGCCTCGAGCAGGTTCCAGGTCCGGTTGGGCGCTAGCTCGAGCAGCCCCTCGTCGACGGCGGCCACGGCGACCTCGGTTCCCGGCGGCGGCGCGGCACCGCCGGCGGTCTTCACGGCCACGCGCACCGTCGCCTTCTCCCGGACGCGGTAGGTCGGCCGGTCCGCGGAGACGGACACCTTCAGCTCGTGGTCGCGCCAGCCCACGCGGAGCTCGGCGATGCCGAGCTTGAAGGCCGGCCGGCCCAGATCGACCATGGCCGTCGGCTGTGGATCGCCGACCCGTCCGCGGATGGCCAGGACCGAGACGAACACGTTCGGCGCGTAGCTGCCCGTGATCGGCACGTCGACCGTGGGATCGGTGCCGGACAGCTCGACGACTCGCGCGTCGAGCACGCCCTCGCGCTCCACCGTCACCAGCGCGGTCGCGGTGCGGAAGGGCATCTGGACCTGGAGCCGCGCCGTGTCGCCGGGCTCGTAGCGCCGCTGCTCGGGCAGCACGTCGATCCGGTCGCTGTCGCGAACGCTGAACCAGAAGTCGTCGCCCCCGACGGAGATCTCCGTGTAGGCGCCGGACACGCGCCCCGCGCCGTCGGTGACCGACGCCTGGAGGAAGAGCTGTCCCTCTGCCGGTGCCACGCCCTCGCAGACGTAGAGTCCCCGCTTGCCGGTCGTCCCGCTGCAGAGCTCGCCGGCCTCCCTCGTCTCCGTGACGTGCTCGTACGCGTACAGGCCGCCCACCAGGCGCTTTCGGTGGGAGTAGAACTTCTGCTCGAAGACGGTGACCTTCACCGGGGCCCCGGCAACGGGCTGTCCTAGCACGTCCACGACCGCCACGCGGACTTTCTGGTCCTTTCTCGACCGCCACCAGGTGCTCTCCGGCTCGATGCCGACCAGGAGCTCGGCGGGCCAGAGGGGAACCCGTGTCGAGGCCGTCTGGACCTCGCCCGAGGGATCGCGGAACTCGAGCTCGGTGAGCACCTCCATCGGCCGCGTCGCCGGCGGAAGGCTCGTCACCATCGCGCGGGTGGTCCCCGCCGGGTCGAGGATGAGGCTCTGCCGCTGGTGGATCTCCGGGCGGCCGCCGCGGCCACCGGCTGCGCCACCTTCGCCCTCGTCGTCGTTCTCCGCGCCTTCCTCCGCGCGGGTCGATCCCCTCGGGACGAAGCCGTTCCCGAACGTGAATCCCTCGAACCCCTCGAAGGCGGGAAGGGACCTGGGCCGGATCTGCGTGCGGAGCGTCACCGGGAGCTTCGCCGCGCCACCGCCCGCCAGGTACTGCACCGCGACGTCCACGGCGAACTCGGTGACCGCGATCAGGGGATCGGCCGGCGGCCTGAGAACGGCCTTCATCAGCGGGACCCGGAACTCCTCGACGCGGAACTCGCCCGAGGTCCAGGTGTTGCCGAAGTCGGCCTCCACCGCGCCCGGCCGCGGTCGATGGAGGGCGATCTCGTAGCGCCCGAGCCTCGCGGTCTTCGGGATCGGCCACTCGGTCTCGGCGATGCCCGCGGCGTCCCACGCGAGGGGGAACTCGTAGCGCTCGTCACTCCCCACGTGGCTGATCACGAGCCTGGTCGGGCGCTCGGCGGCGGGTGTGGGCGAGAAGCCGCGGAGCGTGCGGAGGCGGAGCACGTGCTTCATGTGCACGGTCTCGCCGGCGCGGAGGAGCGAGCGGTCGAGGATCGTGTGCGCCGCGAGCCCGTCGCCGCCGAAGTCCTCGGGCAGATGGAAGCGCCAGGCCTCGATCCCCTGGGTCCATCCGGAGTGAGCGAAGCTCATGTCGTCCGCCGTTCGCGCGACGACGAGGAGGCCTCCGTCCAGGTTCGCGAGCGGATCGTGGACGGAGCCGTAGCCGCCATCGTTCTCGGGGCACCGGGGCGGGTCGGCTAGAGGGAGCCCGGCGATCCGTGCGATGCCGTGCTCGTCGGTCTGACCCGCCCACACGACCGCGCCGTGGCAGTCGTGCACGCTCACGCGGGCCGCGGGCACGGGCCGGCCCTGGTCGAGCGTGGTCACCCAGGCCAGCGACGCCTCCCGTCCGAGCTTCACGTGCACGGCGAGATTCGTCACGAGCGCCGCGGCCGGCACGTACATCGGCTTCGATTCGCCGAGCAGCCGCGTGCCGAGCCGGAGGCTTTCCAGCTCGACCACGTAGAGCCCCGGGCCCGCGAGCGGGACGCCGACCACCTCGAAGGCGCGGTCGCCGTGGGGCTTGGGGAGCTGGAACGACTTGACCGGGGCGGGGG
>CAZWXA010000211.1:0-6882 GCA_964637755.1 uncultured bacterium
GGTCGCGGCGGCGCTTGCCGTGGCCGCCACCCGTCGACTATGATGCCGCCAGGCAGTCCAGGACCCGGCGGCAGCGGATTGGCGCCAGGGAAAGCGTCCCGCGGATCCGAAGCCGCGCACCCGAGACAGCGCTCCCGAAACGGGGCATCCGACGAAGAGGAGACACCCGGCATGAAGCGCCTCACAGCTCACGTGCTCATGATCGCCCTGATCTGTCTTGTCGGAGGCGCCGGGGCGATCGCCCTCGCTGCCCCGG
This sequence comes from uncultured bacterium, assembly GCA_964637755.1. Lineage (GTDB taxonomy): Bacteria > Methylomirabilota > Methylomirabilia > Rokubacteriales > CSP1-6 > AR9. The sequence goes on from CAZWXA010000211.1 coordinate 257, forward strand.
ACCGCACCGTCAAGATCGCGGGCTTCGGCGCCATGAGTGGCGTCGTCCGCGTGTTCGGGTTGAACTCCCAGGCGACGCTCCAGATGGCCGCCGACGAGATCAACAAGGCGGGCGGCGTGAAGCTCGCGGACGGGACACACGCGAAGGTGGAGATCACGTACGTCGACGACCGCTGCAACGCCGAGGAGGGCATCTCCGTCGTGCGCAAGCTCGCGAGCGAGGAGTGGCTCGTCGCCATCGGCCCCACGTGCTCGAACGTCGCGGAGCCGCTCTTCGGCGTGCTCCAGCGCCGGGCCGGCGACGCGGGCGACTCGGGGCTCCAGTTCCCGGTGTTCACCGACACGGCGATCAAGGCGGGGCTCGCGAAGATCTCCGAGTGGTCGTTCCGGAACGTCCCGCACGAGCCGACGATGTACAAGCACCTCTTCCGCTGGATCAAGGAGAAGCATCCCGATCTCAAGACGGTCTACGGTGGCGTCGAGGCGGACTTCGCCCACAGCAACGCCACCTGGAACCTCATCAAGCCGACGGCGCAGGAGGCGGGCTTCGAGGTGATCGGCGAGGAGAAGTGGCTCCTGAACGACACCGAGTTCTCCACGCAGGTGGGCAAGTGGCGCCGCGCCAGGCCCGACATCGTCGTCGTGTCGGCCCATCCCGTCTCGGCCTGCGGCGCGATCCGCGAGATGAAGCGGCAGGGCGTGAAGCCAAAGCTCCTCGTCGGACTGACGTCGTCGGCGACCCTCGAGACGATGCTCGCGTGCGGGCCGGAGGCCGAGGGCCTGATCATCCCCACCGGGTTCGCGCCGGTCACGCCCGAGGCCAAGCGGGTCGCCGATACGGTCGCCAGGCAGTACAAGGCGGCCGTCGATCTCCACTCGGCGGCGGTCTACGAGAACATGTACGTCCTCAAGCAGGTCATCGAGGCGGCCGGCGTCGAGGCCAGGCCCGCCACCGTGCAGGCCGACCGGCGCAGGATCCGCGACGGCCTGGCAAAGGTGAAGGAGTTCAAGGGCCTGCTCGGCACCGTCAAGCGGAACGAGGACCGCGAGTCGATCAAGCCCTACGTGTTCGTCCAGGCGAAGAACTCCGCCTGGATCGTCGCCTTCGACCCGCGGTAGCGGGATGCCGGAGACCCCGCGGCAAGCGCGGGCGATGCGGTGACGCCGGCGGGCGCGCCCCGGCGTCGCCGGCGGCCGCCCACGAAGGCCCGGCCGCGTGAGGCTCGGTGACCTGTGTACGACTACGCGGTCGACCTCGTCCAGCAGTTCCTGAACGGTTTCCTGTTCGGCTCGGCGTACGCGCTGATCGGCATCGGCTTCACCATGATCTTCGGCGTCATGCAGAAGCTGAACCTCGCGTTCGGCGCGACGGCGCTCGCGGGAGCCTACGTCGGGCTGTGGGCGGCCAAGCAGCTCCACGCGCCCTTCTGGGCGGTCGTCCTCGTCGCGCTGGCGGGGGCGGCGCTGATCGGCGTCGTCATCCAGACGGTCTGCTTCCGCTTCATGCCGCGGGACTACCCGCTGGCTCCGCTGATGGCGACGACCGGCATGCTCTTCCTGATCGACGAGGTCATCGTGCACGCGACCGACGGCGTGCCCCTCGCCTTTCCGGCTCCGCTCGCGGAGGCCACCTTCGAGGTCGGGCCCTGGCTGCTCCGCGGCGACCTGGTCTTCGTCTTCGGGGCGAGCCTCTTCGTGATGGGCGCCCTGTGGGTCCTCGTCTACCGCACGCGGCTGGGGCTCGGGACGCGCGCGGTCTCCCAGCAGTCCAGGGCCGCCCAGCTCTGCGGGATCGACCCGGAGCGCGTGAACGTCTCGGTCTTCGCCGTCACGGGCGTGATCGGCGGTGTCGCGGGCGTGCTGATCGGCTCGGCGGTCGGAAGCCTCTCGCCGCTCCTCGCCGTACCGCTGACGATGAAGGGCATGGTGACGGCCGTCCTCGGCGGCCTCGGCTCGATCCCGGGCGCGATCGTCGGCGGCCTCCTCCTCGGGATCGTCGAGTTCGAGGCCCTCTACCTCCTGGGCGTGGGCTATCGCGACATGGTCACCTACCTCCTCCTGTTCGCCTTCCTCGTCTTCCGCCCGCAGGGGCTCTTCGGCGCCCGCGCGACACGCTGAGAATGGACTTCTACGTCAGCCAGCTCTCGATGTTCGGCTTCCGGATCCTCCTGGGGCTGTCGGCGTACGTGGTGATCCTGACCGGCCAGATCTCGATGGCGCAGGCCGGCTTCTACGCGATCGGCGCGTACACCGCGGGCGCCGCCACGGCGCTCTGGGGGTGGCACATCGTCCCCGCGCTCCTGCTCGGGGCCGCCACCGCGGGTCTCTTCGGGCTCCTCGTCGGCTTTCCGGCGCTCCGCGTGCGCGGCCTCTTCCTGGTGATCGCGACCTTCGCCTTCACCGAGATCGTGCGGATGTTCTTCCTGAACTTCAGGCACACGGTCACGATCGGCGATCGCACGGTCGGTCCGGCCGGCGCCGAGGGCTTCCGCGGTATCACCTACTACTTCCAGAACGGGTGGTCGCCGGCGCAGATCCTGGCGCTGACCTGGGCGGTCGTGCTGCTCGTGCTCGCGGCACTCTGGGCCGCCGACCGCTCGCGGGCGGGGGCCGTTCTGCGGGCCGTCGGCGAGGACGAGGTGGCCGCGGGGAGCGTCGGGATCAACGTCACGGCGGTCAAGGTCGCCGCGATGACGGCGGGCGGGGCCATCGCGGGTCTCGGCGGCGGCCTCTTCGCCCACTACCTGACCTGGGTGTCCCACGAGGAGTTCGGCGTGCTCCTGGCGACCTTCGCGGTCGCCTACGCGCTCGTGGGCGGCACGGGGAGCGTGCTCGGGCCCGTCGCGGGCGTCCTCTTCTTCGCCTTCCTCATCGAGGGGCTCCGGTTCCTCGGCGACTGGCGCAACCTGCTGTTCGGCGCCCTCATCATCGTGATGATGAACCTCCGCCCGCGTGGCATCGTGGACGCCGCGGTCGTACGGCGGCTCACGCGCCTGGTGGCCGGGCGCGCCTGATGGCATGCCGGCCGAGCGGGGCGAACGCCGGGGCGTGCTCGACCTCGAGGGACTGAGCCGGGATTTCGGAGGCGTGCGAGCCCTGAGCGGGCTCGACCTCCACGTCCACGGTACCGAGATCCTCGGCCTGATCGGCCCGAACGGGTCGGGGAAGAGCACGACGGTCAATCTCGTCTGCGGGGTGCTGGCGCCCACGGCCGGACGGGTCCGGTTCCGCGGGCAGGACGTCACGGGCTGGGCGTCCCATCGGATCCTCGCGGCCGGCATCGCGCGAACGTTCCAGAACATCCGGCTCTTCGGCGAGCTGACGGTCTGGCAGAACCTCTGGGTGGCTCAGCGTGCGCCGCAGGGCGCGCGGGCGGGCGCCCTGCGGCGCTGGCTCGCCGTCGACCGGGAGAGCATGCGGCGCATCCAGGAGACGCTGGCCTTCTGCGGGCTCGGCGACCGGCGCGACGAGCTGGCGCGGCACCTCGCGTTCGGCGAGCAGCGCCGGCTCGAGCTGGCGCGCGCGCTCGCCGCGGAGCCGGCCCTGCTGCTGCTCGACGAGCCGGCGGCGGGGATGAACGCCGCCGAGGTGAACGACCTCCGCGAGCGGATCCTCGCGCTCAAGCGGCTCGGACGGACCGTCCTGCTGATCGAGCACAACATCGATCTGGTCATGACCGTCGCGGAGCGGATCGTCGTGCTGAACTTCGGCGAGAAGATCGCCGAGGGCCCGCCCGCCTTCGTCCAGGAGCACCCGGAGGTGCAGGCCGCCTATCTCGGCCGGCGCGCCACCCCGTAGCCTGCGGGGCCCTGGGCCGGGCGAGGACCGCGTAGAATGTGGCCCATCATGCGGATCCAGCTCTCGCGACGTCACCCCGCGAGACTCCCGGCCTGACCCATGCTCGAGGTCGTCGGCGTCGTCACGCGCTACGGAAGCATCGAGGCGCTCAGGGGCGTCACGCTCCGCGCGCGCGAGGGCGAGGTGACCTGTATCCTCGGCCCGAACGGCGCCGGCAAGACCACGCTCCTCCACACGATCACCGGCCTCCTCCGTCCGCGCCGGGGGCGGGTGAGCTTCGACGGCCAGGACATCACCGGGGTCGCGGCGTCGCGGGTCGTCGGGCTCGGGCTCTCGCTCGTGCCCGAGAACCGGCTGGTCTTCCCCGCGATGAGCGTGCGCGAGAACCTGCTCGCCGGCGCGTACGGCTGGCTCCCGCGGCATCGCGCCGAGGTCGCGGCCGCCGTCGAAGGGATGTACGCGCGGTTTCCCGTGCTCCGCGAGCGCGCCCGCCAGCTCGCGGGGACGCTGTCCGGCGGCGAGCAGCAGATGCTCGCGGTCGCCCGCGCCCTGATGACGCGGCCGCGCCTGCTCATGATGGACGAGCCCTCGCTCGGGCTGGCGCCGCTGGTCCTGGAGGAGGTCTTCCGGGTGGTCGCGGATCTGCACCGTGAAGGCGTGAGCATTCTGATCGTCGAGCAGAATGCGCGGCTCGCGATGCAGGTGGCCCAGCACGCCTACGTCCTCGAAGGCGGGCGGGTGACGTTCTCGGGCACGCCGGGCGATTTCGGCGCGGACGAGGCCATCAGCCGCGCCTACCTCGGCAAGCGGTGAGTCTGCTCGAAGCGCTCGCGAACGGCGCGGCGCTGGGGTCCGCGTACGCGCTGCTCGGGCTCGGCTTCACGCTGAGCTTCGGCGTCATGCGCCGGATCGATCTCGCCTTCGGCCCGACGATCCTCGTGGGAGTCTCCGCGGGGAGCCTCGTGCATCTGGCGCGCCCGGGCGCGACCCTGCTCGTCCTCGCGGCGGTGGCCGCGGCGACCCTCGTGACCGCGCTCTACGTCGAGCGGCTCTGCTTCGCGCCGCTCCGGTCCCAGCCCCCGTACGTGGCGATGGTGTCGACCTTCGCCGTGTGGATGCAGCTGCAGGAGCTCGTCTCGCTGGTCTTTCCGAGCCGGACGATGCCGTTCCCGGCGCTCGTCAGCGTCCCCGATTTCGCGCTGGCCGGGATTCAGGTCCGCGGCGAGCAGGTGCTGATGGGCGCGGGGGCGGCCGGGCTCACCGGGGCGCTCTTCGTGCTGGTTTACCGGACCTCCTGGGGGCGCGCGGTCCGGGCCATCAGCGATGATGCGGAAGCGGCGAGCCTCATGGGTGTCAGCGTGAGGCGGCTGTCCACGAGCGCCTTCCTGCTCGCGTCGCTCGTGGGGGGGCTGGCCGGCGTCCTGATCGCGGGGACGCACCGGCAGGTCTCGGCGTACTTCGGGCTCTGGACCACCGTGAAGGGGTTGACGGCGATGATGCTCGGCGGCGGCGGCTCGATCCCGTGCGCGGCGCTCGGCGGCCTCGCCCTCGGCCTCGCCGAGACCGGCGCGCTCTGGCTTCTGGGCGGCCAGTACCGGGATGGGGTGGCGTACGCGCTGCTCCTGTCCGCGATCGTGTGGCGATCGCGCGCATGAGGGGCGAGGCGATCACGGCGGTCACAGTCGATGTCCGGGGAGCCCTCGTCCGGAGCACGCCGGCGACAACCCGCCGGACGACGTGCGCGGGGCGCTGAGCCCGCGTGAGCGAGTACACGATCTCGGTCCTCTCCCGGATCGGCATGGAGGGACTGGTCGCGCTCTCGGCGTACCTCCTGCTGCTGATGGGACGCGTGTCCTTCGGCCAGCAGGCGTTCTTCGCCATCGGCGCCTACGCCGCCGGGATCGCGACCGCGCTCTGCGGCGCGCCGCTCTGGCTCGGGCTGCCCGCCGGCTCGGCCGCCGCCGGGTGTGCCGCCGGAGTCCTGGGCCTGCTGCTCTGGCGGGCCTCGGGCCTCGGGTTCTCCGTGGGGAGTCTCGCCTTCGCCGAGCTGGTCCGTCTCGGGCTCCTCGGCGTCACCTTTCAGCTGGACGTCGGCGGCGAACCGCTCGGTCCGCTCGGCCCCGAGGGCTTCCGCGGCGTCCGTCTCGCCTACGTGAGTGGCCTCGGCACGGGCGGGCTCCTCGCCGTGATCGCGGCGCTGCTCGTCCTGGTGCTCGCCGGGTTCCTCTGGTTCGAGCGATCGCGCGCCGGTGCCGGCGCGCGGATGATCGGCGAGGATCCAGTTCTCGCGTCGGTCGTGGGCGTCGCCGTGCGCCGGAGCACCTGCACGGGCGTTGCCGCCTCGGGCGCCCTCGCCGGGCTCGGGGGCGCGCTCTTCGTTCACTGGGCGACCTACGTCGAGCCGGCGCACGCGGAGGTGATGCTCGGCGTTCACAGTCTCGCCTACGGCCTGATCGGCGGGCTCGGCACCCCCGTCGGCCCACTGCTCGGCGTGGCGGTCGACATCGGCTTCCTCGAGTCGTTCCGCGCGCTCCAGGCATACCGGATGATCGTCTTCGGCGGGCTCGTCGCGGCGTGGCTGATCGTTCGCCCCCGCGGGCTGCTCGACGAGGCGACCGTGCATGCGCTCGGCACGCGCGCCCGGTCCCTCCTCGGCCCGCGCGCGGGCGGAACGCGGCCCGCTTCCGACCCGCCCCGGACTTCACCGCCGCCCCACGATCTGGAGTGATCCGAGTGATCCACGGCCTTCTAAGCCACCCACCTCCCGCGACGAGCGCCACCGGTGTGGTGCCGGTTTTGGTGCCGGTTCTGCACCGCTCATCTCTTGTC
>CAZWXA010000212.1:0-6858 GCA_964637755.1 uncultured bacterium
CCCGACCGGGCTCAGGCGTTGATGTTCGCCTCGAGTTTCTCCGGGTACATCTTCCAGTAGGCGAACGGTTCCTGCTCGAGGCGGGCCTGCAACCGCCGCAAGGCGTCCTTGAACCGGCGGAAGGCCTCCGCGCCCTTCGCGTCGAGGGCGAGGTAGCCGAAGTCCTGCACGAGGCCGGCCCGGTGGACGTTGAGGTTGAAGTTCGCGTTCACGAGCCGCTGGTACACGTCGAGCGGCTGGCGCCGGCCGTCGGTGTAGACCCGCGCCGGCTGCACCTGCGTCCACATCTGGTAGTTCCAGAGTCCCGTGCCCAGGACCTCGTGCTCGACGCTCGCCATGTAGATGAACGCGGCGACGAGCCGCGCGAGGCCCGGGATGGTCAGCTCCCGCTCGAGCAGCGTTCGAACCCCGTTCGGCACGAGCCGGTCGAGCGTCCCGACCCAGTCGACGACGCGCGCGTCGCCGCACAGCGCTGCATCGGATCCGTAGTAGAGGCGGAGGTAGCCGAGGGCGTGCTCGTGCATCACGTCGAAGTGAGCCTGGCGGTTGACCAGGGCAGGAGTGTCGAAGCCGGCGTCCTCGATCCCCCGGCGCTCGGCGTCGCGCGCCGGGTCGAGCACGCGGATGTCGAACTCGTCGTAGCTGTCCTCGAACAGCTTGCACATCCCGGCGTGGGTGAAGCTGAACGTCGCCTCGAAGTCACCGCCGCGCACCATCTGCCCTTTGGTGACGATCTGGTTGCTGTACTGCGTGCCGAACATGTGGGGCCACACGAGCCGCCGCAGCGGGTGGCTGGCCGGCAGGCAGTTCCGCGTGGCCAGGGCGAGCGGGCCGCCGGCGGCGAGGTGCACCCAGTTGAAGTGCCGCACGAGCGACACGTGGGTGGTGACGGCGCACAGCGCGATCTTTCTGGCGAGCTCCCACCCGGCATCGCCCGGCGTGCTCCGGCCCTGCGCCCACTCGATGTGCTCGGGCCGGAGACACCGGGCCCCGTGGTCGACACGGAAGAGCACGCGCACGCCCAGGGGATGCAGGCCGTCATGGTGCTCGTAGCGGGCCAGCCGCGTCAGGTCCCACTGATAGCCGCCCTCCGCGGCCCGCTCGACGTAGCAGGCGTAGGGACCCGCCACCGCGACCGAGCCGAGATCGATCGCGCCCTGGTATTCCGGCGGCAGCACCGGCGCGGCAAGGCGACGCCGGTGCGCCGCCGTGTACGCCTCGTCCAGCGCCTTCGCCGGATCGGCGTCGATGCTGGGCAGCCCGGGCTGCATCGGCGAGAGCCATCGGTACATGGCCACCTGGAGCTCGTAGAAGTACCGCTTGAGCCGCGACGCCTCGTCGGCGGGCACGGCGTCGGCCACGGTGATGTTCGGGATCGGGATGCCGGGAAACTGGCTCGCGAGGCTGACCGGCCGGAGCGTCAGCCCATCGTCCTGCGGCACCGGGATGACCGCGGGCCGGTTGGCGGAGAACTTCAGGACGGCGAGCCGGTTCCAGAAGGCACGTCGCAGCGGCCACATCGCCCTCGCCTTACTTCTCGCCGAACGCGGGGTCCGATTCGGCGCCCGCTCGCGCGTTCCACCCGAGCGAGTAGTATTCGCCGCGATCGCGCGCCCACGGATCGAAGGCGTTGACCACGTGCTCGAGCTCGGACGCCAGCTCGGGCATCGTGCGGAGCAGCACCCGCTTCAAGGGCGAGACCTCCACCTCGTGGCCGTTGGGCCGCCCCCGCTCCATCACCGTGCCGTCGGGACCGTTGTCGGTGACCCACCGCACGCCCAGCCGGCCATAGAACTCGGGGCGGAAGCTCGAGGTGAAGAACCGGTCGCTGAAGAGCCGCCGGGACGCGTTCAGGATGAACACCTGGAACTGCGTCTCCGAGATGGCGAAGCCGTGCGGGCGGTGGAACTCCCCGAGCCACCCGACCACGGTGTCGACGTCCTCGACGTTGTCGACGAGGCTGGCGTCGGGGTGGCCGAGGCAGTCGGTGATGGGCGAGCCGTCGGCCTCGTTCCGCTGGGCGGCGGTGATGATCTTCCGGGCGTCGCACCGGTGCTGACCGTAGATCTCGCGAAGGAGCCCGACCAGCCGCTCCTGGTCGGCGCGCTCCGGCGAGTCCTTGGGCAGGCGCTGGTCGACGAAGTCGTCGAACGAGGTGAGCTGCCGGAGCCCGTACTGCCGGCGGAACTCGTTGAAGCGCGGCACGCCTCGCTCGCGGTCGCGCACGAGGTCGAGGGCGGGTACGTCGATCGTACCGGCCGCCGGGGCCAGGCGGGGGAGCTGCAGGTTCTGCAGGAAGCGCGGATGGTTCTGGAGCGTGAGGAGGCCCAGGCGCTGCCGACCCATCGACAGGGCCCAGTTCGCGAGCCCCCGCTCCCGCATCGCGGGCGTCGCCTGGCCCCGGAAGGTCTCCACCACCGGGATCTTGCTGCGGATCACGCTGGGCTCCCGGTACCACTCCCGGTACTCGATGAGGTCGGGGACCATCGTGTGCAGCCGGTAGACCGTGACGAACTCCTCCGGGAAGTTGAACGGGGACCCGAAGTGGTTGGTCCCGCCGTTGACGTGGTCGAGCTTCTCGAGGCTCCACAGGTCATTCTTCGCGGGATCGGGCCGGGCGAAGATCGAGTCGTCGGCATAGACGTGGCTGCCGAGACCGAAGATGCCCGCGCCCGAGGCGAAGACGGAGTACCACTGGCCGGCCTTCTTCACGTCCGTCGACCGGCCGAAGTTCTCCACGGTGATCTTCTCGAAGATGGCCCGGAGGCGGTCGTTGCCGTGGAACAGCCCCGACCAGTTCGCGTTCATGCCGACGTAGAGCGGCTCGTCGTACAGGAGCTGCGGCGTCCACTCGGTCGTGTGGATCTTGGCGATCTCCGCGGCCACGACGAGCCGGGCCACCTCGAACAGCTCGTCGGCCGTGACGTCTCGGTAGGGGATGACCTGCCCGGGCCGGGCGGGGTTCCGCAGCCCGGAGTCCCCCTCCGGCGTCCTCGCCGCCTGCCGGCGGAAGGCGTCGACGAAGACGTTGTGCTCGCGCGCGAAGACCGTGTGGAAGAAGCTCGTCCCGACCGTCCAGTTGTCCGGGAAGGCCGTGGCTTCCTGACCGGCCCACTGGGGGTTGATGGGGTCCCCCGGCTCGAACACGGGCAGATACCCCTGTCGCTCGCCGGCGCCCGCCCGCTCCCCGACCGGGACGAGCAGGAGTCGGGCCGGGTCACCGCGGTCGCGCTTCACCCGCCGGCGCGACGTCTCGTCGTAGCCGTAGAGCTGGGAGGCGTCCCACCACGCGGTCACCGTGTTGTGGAACGTCCGGTACGCGCGGTTCGGGTACGTCTTCGTGCCGTGGGTGAAGGTCTCCGGGTCCGTGGCGTCGGCGACATAGGCGCGGTCGATGCGGTCGTCCGGGCGGCAGCCCAGCCGCGCAACCTCCTCGGGAGTGAGCGGCCGCTCGACGCCATCCGCCGGTGTCGTCGAACAGCCGACCGCCATCAGCTCCGGCGCGTTGTGCCCCTCACGCAGGTGAGAGAACCAGTCGTGCGTCATGAACTGGATCCAGAACGCCGCGAGCACGTTGAAGAAGGGTGCCCGCTTGTATGGGCAGCTGGCATCGGCCGAGTACCCGGGCAGGCCGTGCCCGCCGCGGCACCGGTCGGGCTCGGACGCGTCGGGGGCCCGGGTCGCGTCGGGGGCTCGGGTGAAGAGCGTCCGGCTGATGACCTGCGGGTCGGGTTTCAGCAGGCTGATCCGATCGCCGTGTCGGTTGCGGGCCAGCTCCTCCTTGCCGAGGTCCGGGAACGTGGTCTCGAACTGCACGTTCCGCGCGAAGGGCTGGTTCGACGACCCCATCAGCGGGTTGTCGAGGTCGTTGCAGATCCCCGTGAGCGTCCGGAACCGGATCAGCTCGCCACGACACTGCTGCCCGCCGTCGCCGCCGACGGCGTCGTACTGCGGGTGGCCCTTCGGCAGACGCATCTCGCTCCACACCTTGAGCGCTGATCCCCCGACGCCGTCGCGGCCGCGCACGTACTCGCGGTAGGTGCCGCTGTTGTCGAACAGGTTGAACTTGATCAGCTCGATCCGCTGGTATTCGAGGTCGAGCAACGCGCCGTCGATCCCGCGGCCGTTGGCCCCCAGATGGCCGTCGCTGCCGGAGGAGTCCGGGGCCCGGCTGCTGGCATCGCCCGTCGCCCAGTAATTCTGCCAGTCGACCCAGGGAGTGCCACGCCGGGCCACCGCCTTCTCTCCGCCCCTGCACCGGGCCGTGGCCTCCTGGACCTTCCCCTGGAAGCGCCCGGCGCGGTCCTCCGCGATTGGCCGGAACCCGCCGAGAGCCATCCCGACGCAGGACGAGACGTCACTCTGGGTGGCGCAGCCGGAGAGGAGGAGCGTGACGCCGAGCAGACCGCCGCAGAGTGTCCTCATCGCTGCCCCTCCATCGACGAGAAGCCTCGCCCGCGAATCTCCACGCCGTCGATCCTGTGGCCCCGGGGCAGAAACCGCCCGGCTCTGATCCGGCGCCCGCGGTGATCCTGCTCCCGCGACAGGGGCGGCGTCAAGGGCCGCGGGCGCGGCGGCCGCGGTCACAGACCCACGGCCTTCATCTGGGCGTCGGGGTAGCGCGAGCCCGCGGCGGCGCCGGTGGGGACGGCCTCCGCGATGCGCGTGACGTCGGCCGCGTCGAGGTGCACGTCGAGGGCGCCGAGGTTTTCTTCGAGCCGGCTGGTGTGCTTGGTGCCGGGGATGGGGACGATGTCCGGGCCCTGCGCGAGGAGCCAGGCGAGGACGAGCTGGGCGGGCGTGCACCCCTTCTCCTTCGCGATCGGCTCGATGCGCCGCACCAGCTCGAGGTTGTGGGAGAAATTCTCGTCCTGGAAGCGCGGATGGTCGCGGCGCCGATCGCCGGCCGGGATGTCGGACGGGCTCTGGACGCGGCCGGTGAGGAAGCTGCGCCCGAGGGGCGAGTACGCGACGAACGAGATGCCGAGGTCGCGGCAGGTGGGGAGGGTCTGCTCGGCCTCGGCGCGGTAGAGGAGCGAGTACTCGCTCTGGACCGCGCTGAGCGGGTGGACGGCGTGGGCGCGCCGGAGGGTCGCGGGCGCCGCCTCCGAGAGCCCGAGGTAGCGCACCTTGCCGCGCTCGATCAACCGCGCCATGGCGCCGACGGTGTCCTCGATGGGGACGCTCGGGTCCACGCGGTGCTGGTAGTAGAGGTCGATCACGTCGACGCCGAGCCGCTCGAGGCTCGCGTCGCAGGCGCGGGCGACGTACTCGGGGCGGCCGTTGACGCCCATGCCGCCCGACTGCGTGCGCACGTTGCCGAACTTGGTGGCGAGCACGACCTGGTCGCGCTGGCCGCGGATGGCCCGGCCCAGTAGCGTTTCGTTGTGGCCCCAGCCGTACATGTCGGAGGAGTCGAGGAAGTTGACGCCGAGGTCCAGGGCGCGCCGGATGACGGCGATCGACTCGGCGTCGTCGCCCGGGCCGTAGACGCCGGACATCGACATGCAACCGAGCCCGAGGCGCGACACCCGGAGCGTGCTGTGGCCCAGAATCCGGTCTTGCATGACGCCTCCCTTCAAGTCATCCGGTCGGTGTGCCCGACCTGGTGGTGGAAGACGCGCGCCCGGCCTTCGCGCGGACAGTCGGCGCGCCAATCCCGGGGATCAGGCGGCGCGGCATTCGCCACGTGGTCCAACGGCCCACCCAACATCCGGTGCGGGGCCCGACGCAATCCGGCCCCGGGCCGCTCGGTCTCCTCGTGTGCACGGGCGCCGGCCCGATCTTACCGGCGGCAGATGTAGATGCTGTTCTGGGGGCCGGGAGCGTCGACCACCTCGATCGACGTGAAGCCGGCCTCCTGGAGCATGCGCCGCGCCGTCTGCTCGCCCCAGGCGGTGCCCAGCCCGGCCCCGCCCTCGGCGAGCGACACCGTCATGCAGTGCAGCACGCTCGTCCCGTACACGTAGGGCGCGAACGGGTTGCCGATGTTCTCTTCCAGGTGGCTCGAGGCCTTGGGCTCGATCATGAGGTAGATTCCGCCGGGCGCCAGGGCGTCCGCCGCGCATCGAAGCACCGCGGCCGGATCGCGCTGGTCGTGGATCGCGTCGAACGACGTCAGCAGGTCGAACGCGGGCTCGGGGGGAAGCCGGCTCACGTCGCGCACCTCGAAGCGCGCGTTCGTGAGCCCCATGGTCCGGGCTTCCGCGGTGGCCCGCGCGATCGCGTCCTCCCCGAGGTCGTAGCCGACGAAGGTCGAGCCGGGGTACTCGCGCGCCATCACGTTGATCGCGTGTCCCGTTCCACACCCGAGATCCGTCACCCGGATCCCCGCCTCCAGGCGCTCCGGAAGCCCCTTGGCCGCGGGCAGGAAGCCCCTGATGAGGAGCCCGTCGTAGAGGAGCCGCCAGGAGGCGTCCATCGCCTCGGTGAAGTCCGGCCGGAACTCGGAGTACGGAACGCCGCCGCCCTGGCGGAAGCACTCGACGACCCTGGGCAGCCGCTTGGCGAGCATCATGAGGTTCTGACTCCCGGCGGCGAGGTTGCGGCTCGAGGTGCCGGTGAGGCACACGGCATGCTCGGGCGGCAGAGTGTACGCGCGGGACGCGGCGTCGTACGTGACGACACCGCCCGTCGCCATCGTGCCCAGCCACTCGCGCACGTAGCGCTCGTCGAGACCGGCCCGCTCGGCGATCTCCTGGCTGGTGCCGCGGCCGCGCGCCAGGGCCTCGAAGAGGCCGGTCCGGTGACCGATGTCCACCATCAGCGTCAGGATGCCGCTCGTGTAGTGACCGAAGAGCTTGCGCGCGAACTCCTGGACCCGCTTCCGATCGATCGGCTGCTCCATGGACTTCTCCC
>CAZWXA010000213.1:0-6846 GCA_964637755.1 uncultured bacterium
CCTGCGGGCCGGAGCGACACGCGCCAGATCGGGCGGGTAGCTGACGAGACCTGGGGACCGCGAACGCTGGGTGGCCTCCATCGCGCATACGGTCTCGTGTCCGGCGTGCGAACAGGACCTCATCCTTCCCGAGGCCGCGAAGGCCGGCGAACGGAGCGCGACCAGGCCTGATCGCCCCCCCGCCTCGGCCGCCCGCCGGAGATATCCGCCCTCGAGCAAGTCGACGAACACGTCCGCGATCTGTTCCGGCGCGAGCTTCCCGTCCGGGCGGTACCACTTGTAGAGCCAGTTGCACATGCGCGATGAACGCCGGCACGATCTGCCAGATAGCCTCGCACCCGACGCACTCGTGGCGCACGACCCTCGCCACCGGCTCCCCAGGCTCCGCCCGCAGGATTCCTGACCGGGAAAGAGTCGATCGTGGCTCATGAGGCCCTCCATCGTTGGGGAAGACCTTGAAGTGCCTCACCTCCTCCCTTCCGCCCACCGGTTATTTGCGGATCGATGTGAGCCGTCCGCGCTGTTGACTCGGGGAGGCATCGGTGCTAACTTTCGAAACTCCGAAATGATGGAATTCCGAAGCGATGCAGTGAAGGCCGATGTCGATGATCAGCTGTACGAGCTGCATGCGAGCGTTTGCAAGATGCTGGCGAATCCGACACGGCTCAAGATTCTCAACGCGCTACGCGATCGGGAGATCGCCGTGGCCGCCCTTGCGCGCAGGGTCGGGACCAGCATGCCCAATCTCTCGCAGCACCTCGGGATTCTCAAGACCCGGCGCATCGTGCTGACGCGGCGACAGGGCGCCACGATCTTCTATCGAATCGCCAACCCCAAGATCCTGCGCGCGTTCGACGTCATGCGAGAGGTGCTCTTCGAGCACCTCGCAGACGGCCAGCGTCTTTACGCGAAGTACGCCGGAGCCCAAAAGGGAACTGCCAGGCGGAGGGGGGCCAGGTCATGAAGAAGCGGTTGACGTTCGTCCTTTCGGCCGGCCCCTATTCCGGCGCTGCCGCCGGGACGGTCCTGAAGCTGGCGGCGGCCGCGATGGACGCCAGCCATCAACCTGCGATCTTTGCCACGGCCGACGGTGTGTACGGCTTCGTCAAGGGGCAGGAGACCACGGGCGTCTTCGACGTGGGCGCAGCGGCGGAGACGTTCCTGGCGCGAGGCGGCGAGGTTCACCTCTGAGGCTCGTGCCTGCGATTCAGGGGAATCGCTGGCGACGACCTCCTGATGGGCGCGCGCGTGGGTAGCCTGGGGCGGCTCACGACGCTCCTCGAAGAGAGTCAGGCCGTGCTCACTTTCCGGCGATAGGGCGTCCGTCGTGCCCAGCCTCCTCTGCCTCGTCATCGATCGCGGGCCCTACGGCAACATCGACCCGGCCGAGGCGCTCCGCCACGCGGGCACCCTTTGCTGCCTCCAGGACGCCGTCCTCCTCGCGAGCACCCGCGCGCCGAGCGGTGGGCGCGCCGCGCTCGACCGGCTTCTCGATGGCGGCGCCCGCTGCTTGGTCCTGAGCGACGATCTGATCCTCCGCGGGCTGCAGGCCGCCGCACGCGCCCGCGCCATCGACTACCCGGTCGTTGTCGCGACGCTAATGGCCGACCACGACCGGGTCGTCGGGGCCCTGTGACACATGCTCAAGTTTTCTCTCGTTGAGTTCTCCGTCAGACATCCGAAGGTCGTTGTATCTCTGACGATAATCGTCACTCTCGCGTTCATGACGCAGTTCCCGAGGATGAGGACGGATACGAATCCGAAGAACATGCTTCCGGCCACATCCGATGTCAGGGTCTGGAACGACGAGGTCGACAAGACGTTTGCACTGTACGAGGACATGATCGTCCTCGGGATCGCAAGAGACAGCGGGGTCCTGAATGGTGAGACGCTCGGAAAGATTGGCAGACTCACGGATGAGCTCCTCAAGATCAAGGGGGTTGCGGCACGGGATGTCACCAGCTTCGCCACCATCACCAATGTCACTTCCGAGTCGGGGACTCTGAAGGTCGCACCACTCATGCCGGAGGTCCCGAAGACAGATCGCGACATCGAGAGCCTTGGCAAGATGCTTTTCGCGAACCCCCTCTTCATCGATCGCATCATCTCGAAGGATGGGAAGACGACCGCAATCTACGTCCCTCTCGAAAAGGGGGCCAACGGCAAGGAGGTGGCTGACAGGATCCGCGAGATCGTGAAAAAGGAGAAGGGCGACGAGAAATACTACATCGCGGGCGATCCTGTCGCGCGGGACACGTTCGGCGCAGAGATGTTCAAGCTCATGGCGATCTTTGCGCCGATCGCAGGGATGGTCATGCTCGTCGTCAGGTATCTCATGTTCCGGGACGTCTTCCTCTCCGTCACCCTGATGATGGATGCCATGATCAGCATGATCTGGAGCATGGGTTTACTCATCGCGTTTGGATTTCCGATCCACATCATGAGCTCAATGGCTCCTGTCTTCTTGATGGCCATCGCGACCGACAGCATTCACATCTTCAACGAGTTCTACTTCCGGTACAGGGAGAATCCGGATAAGACGGCGGCGATCATCGAGACCATGCATGCGGTAGGCCGCCCCGTCCGATACACCGCCATGGCAACGGCCGCCGCCTTTGCCGTGCTCCTGTTCATGAGCATCGTTCCGGTCAAGATCTTCGGAGGCCTGGTGGCGTTCGGCACGGTGGCTCTGAGGATCTTGAGCTTCAGCTTCATACCCGCCATGTTCACTTTCGTGAAGCCGGAGAATATCGAAAAGGCAGCACAGGGAGAAGATGTCTCGTCGAGCAAGTCATCGCAGTTCCTGAAAGGGCTTGCCGGAATCGGCGCGCATAGACCCAGAACGACGGTCCTCGTGGGGCTCATCATGTGCGTGGTGGCGATCGTCGGGATGACACAAATCGTCGTGAACAACAACATGGTTGAGTGGTTCAAGAGCGGAAGTGACATACGGGTGGCGGACGCGGAGATCAACAAGGCGCTGGGGGGAACGTCTATCGGCTATATCGTGGCGGTTTCGAACGAGGAGGAGTTCATCAAGAATCCCGAAACACTGAGATACATCGCGGGTCTCCAGAGGCATCTGGAGAAACTGCCCGTCGTGGGAAAGACCTTCTCCATCGCGGACTACGTGAAGAGGATCAACCGTGTCCTCCACGACGAAGACCCCGCGTTTGATGCAATCCCTGACACCAAGGAGGCCGTCGGCCAGTACGTGTTCCTCTTCAGCATGTCAGCGAAGCCCTCAGACCTGAACAATGTGGTCGACTATCCGTTCAGCAGAGCCAACATCTGGATTCAGCTCAAGACGTGGGATGCACGGGCGATGGAGGACGTCATCAGGGCGGTCGATGACTACAAGAAAGCGCATCCGATCCCTCTGGAACTCAAGCCTGCGGGCATCGCCTATTTCAACCTCGTCTGGAATCGCGAGGTTCTGTGGGACATGGTCCAAGGGTTTCTGATGGCCCTCATCGTGGTCTTCATCATCCTCATCTTCAACTTCCGTTCCTTCAAGTGGGCTGTCGTCAGCTATGTCCCGCTCCTCTTCACGATTCTCCTTATTTACGGAGGGGTGGGATTCAGCGGCAAGAGGTTTGACATGCCCATCTCTGTGCTGTCGTGTCTTTCTTTGGGCATGGCGGTTGATTTTTCGATTCATTTCATCAGCAGGTTCAAGCAGAAGCTGGGGGAGGCCTCGGGGAGCGGAGCTCGGATCTCGGACGCCGATCTCATCACTGAGTCATTACTCTGGACTGCGGCAAGGCCCGGCAAAGGAATCATGCGTAATGCGGTGCTCTTCGCCGCGTCCTTCGCGGTGATGATGCTCGCGCCACTTACGCCGTATATCACCGTCGGCGCATTTATCGTGAGCATGATGCTGCTGAGCGCTCTCATGACAATGATCTATCTACCAGCACTGATCGTATTGCTGCAGGGATGGCTGTTTAAGAGGGGACGGAAATGGTCGCGGCAGTGAAGAAGGCTCTGCCGATCCCGACGGGAGGGAAGCGATGGCTCTGACCAGGGCAGCGGCGGCTGGTATCCTCGCTCTGCTGACGATCCCCGGGCTGGCGCGGCCAGCGGCCGCCCAGCCGTCGGCAGACGAGATCATGACACGGGCCCACCTGGCCATGTTCTATCCCGGGGAAGACATGCGGGCGCGGGTGACGATGCGCCTGGTCTCCCGCGACGGCAAGGAGCGGCTCCGCGAGCTGACCATGACGCGGCGGGACCTCCAGGATGGGGGCGAGCAGCGCTACTTCATGTACTTCCACCGGCCGCCGGACATCCGGGACATGGCGTTCCTCGTCTGGAAGTACCCGGGCAAGGACGATGACCGCTGGCTCTACATCCCCGCGCTCAAGGTGGTGCGGCGGATTGCCGCCAGCGACAAGCGGTCGAGCTTCGCGGGCTCGGATTTCAGCTACGAGGACGTCTCGGGCCGGGAGCCAGAGGAGGACACCCAGAAACTGATCAGGGAGGAGAAGGCGGGAGCGCGGGACACCTACCTCGTGGAGAGCGCCCCGAAGGACCCCGGTAGCGTGGACTTTGGCCGGAAGCTCTCCTGGATCGACAAGGTCACGTGGCTCCCGCTCAAGGAGGAGTACTACGACCGCCGCGGCGAGTTGGCGCGCGTGTTCACGGCCGAGGAGGTGAAGGAGATCCAGGGATTCTGGACGGTCACGAAGCGGCTCATGAAGAACGTCCAGACCGGGCACTCGACGGAGGCGGTCCTCGCCGACGTGCGCTACAACCTCAAGCTCGCGTCCGACCTCTTCAGCGAGCGCGCGTTGAGGGCGCCGCCCGCGGAGCTGATCCGTTGAAACGCGGCCTCGTCGTCCTCGCGCCGCTGCTTGCGGTTGCGGGCGCGGCGGCGGCGGAGCAGTTGCCCATCCACGGCTTCCTCCAGGCGGCGTCGGGCTACCGGCTGGTCCGGCCCGATTCCTGTCCACGCATCCAGCGGCTCGCGTGCGAGGAGGATTTCGTCCTCGGCGAGGGGCGCGCGCGGCTCGAGCTGTCCCCCCGAGGGGACCGCTGGGCGTTCTCCGCCAAGGCCGAGCTGATCTACGACGCCGTCGCGAGTGAGGTGGACGCGGACCTCAGGGAAGGCTACCTCGATCTCAAGTTCCCCGCGCTGGATCTCCGGGTGGGACGGCAGGTCGTCACCTGGGGCGTCGGCGACCTGGTCTTCATCACCGACGTCTTCCCGAAGGACTGGGTCGCCTTCATTTCTGGCCTCCCGATCGAGTACCTGAAGAAGGGCTCCGACGCCGCCAGCGCGACCGGCCACTGGGCCGGCACCTCGCTCCAGCTCGTCCTGATCCCCCGCTTCGAGGCCGACACGCTGCCGGAGGCCGGGGGCCGGCTCGCCTTCCACGATCCGATGGCCGCGATCACCGATCGGCGGACGGACGACCCATCGCCCGCGCTCGAGCGGACGGAGGCGGGGCTCAGGCTCTTCCGGAATATTCTCGGATTGGATCTATCGGTCTACGCCTATCGCGGGTTCTTCCATTCCCCCGCCGGGGAGGTCGAGCCGGGGCCGCGGCTCCGGTTCTTTTTTCCGCCGCTCGACGTCTACGGGGCGAGCGCTCAAGGGGCGGCGTTTGGCGGCGTGGCGAGCCTCGAGGCAGGGTACTACGACTCGCGGTCGGATCGATCGGGACGGAAGGCGGCGGTGGAGAACTCCTCCATCAGGCTGCTCGGCGGCTACCAGCGGGAGCTGGTGCCGGACCTCACGGCGTCCAGCCAGTACTATGTGCAGGTGGTGCAGGATCACGACGCGTACCTGAGAGCGAGAGGCCCCGGGATGGCGAAGCGCCCGACCGCCCGTCACGTGCTGACGCTCAGGCTGACGCAACTGCTCCTGCACCAGACACTGAGGCTCGGGGTCTTCGCGCTCGCGAGCCCCAACGAGGGCGACTGGTATCTGGGGCCCGAGGCCCGATACCAGATCACGGACGCGCTGTCCGCGACGCTCGGCGTCAACGCGTTCGGCGGTCCGCGCCGCACCGAGTACGGCCAGTTCGAGGGCAACTCCAACCTCTACGCGGTCGTCCGCTATGCGTTCTGAAACGACCTCCTCCGCAGGATCTGTGGGGACCTTTCGCCCTCGGCGAGGCTCCAAGGGTGTCCCGTTCCCTTTCGCCGGCTCAGAGACCGGGAATTCACGCCGCTGTGCCGGACTCTGCCCGCCGACTCCGAAATCGCGCCGAAAATCGGCGGGGGCGTCAGCCCCCGCGCGAGCGTAGCGAGCGGTGGGCTCCAACCCTCGTCCACCCGAGCCAGGAGCGGTCTTCCCGCCAATCGGCCTCATCCCCGCTCAAGCTACATCAGCCCCATGCGGGGCAAACTCGCCCACAGATTCCGCGGAAGACCCCTTTTCTGGTAGTGAGTTTCGCCTTGTTGTTGAAGCCCTCGACGATGCCGTTGGACAGCGCCCCTTTGGCGCGGAACCAGTTCAGCAGGAGCGCGCGATGCGCGCGGAGCATGCGGGCGACCTTCTGCATCGGGGCGATCCGCGACCGCAGCGTCCGCGTGCACCAGCGATCCAGACGGTCGCCTTCGTCAAGACCCGGCCGCCGGGATGGTCCGCCGCGTCTACGCCTTCGATCGCGCCTCGCGTCGAACGCCCCGCTCCGCCCCGCACACCCTGGAGGGTCGCATGAATCGGATCGCATGGATCACGGTCGTGATGCCGCTGCGACTACGTTGTAGGCAAGCACCGGTGCGGTTTGGAAAGGACGAAGCCGCGGTTCTGCGAGCGCTCTGCGCGCGGGCCATCGCCAGCAACCGGTCGTTGTCGGAGCAGGTGAAGTCCTTCGGCTTCCGGACGTTCCACGC
>CAZWXA010000214.1:0-631 GCA_964637755.1 uncultured bacterium
GCGATCCTCGGCACGCCGCTGGCCCAGGCGCAATCGCCCGCGGCAGCGGCGCCACCTGCACAACAGGCCCCCGCCATCTTCACGCAATGGCGATCGCAGACCGCCGGGCAGAAGTTCCGCGCCTTGGTACGCGGCGCCAATCTCGGCATCCAGGAGCTCGCGCTGCCCGCCATTCATCCGCGGCAGGTGGTTGCCCGCGTCGAGGCGGCGCAGGCCTGTTACTCGCAGTTGAACGGCGCCCTGAACGGCAACGCACCGATGATGCCGTTCGTGTTCGGCCACGGCGACCGCCCGATGGGCTCGATGGAACTGCACCGGGCGTGGCGTCGCGTGCTGACAGCCGCGAAGGTCCGTTACCGCTCTCCCGAGCAGCTCAGGCACACCTTCGCGAGCACGATGCTGTCCCGGAACGCTCCCCTGCTCTACGTCCAGCAGCAGGGCGGCTGGCACAGCGCCAGCGTGCTCCTGAGGGTCTACGCCCGGTGGATGCCGCAGGACCTCGGAACCGCAGGCCAGGGGCAACCATCCGCAACCCAGGCGCAACCGGCAATCGCTCAGGCGCCGGCGAGGCGGTCGCTTGATGTGCTGTCACTACTTGAGCGTACAGAACCCCTGCGCCTCGATGCCGAGG
>CAZWXA010000214.1:641-6811 GCA_964637755.1 uncultured bacterium
GCCATCACCACTCGCGGCGCCCCCCGCCGGCGCGAGGGGGCATGGTCGCTAGCGCGCGCTCACTACCTGGATCACGCAGAACCCCTGCGCCTCGATGCCGAGGGCGACGTTGAACTTGCTGCGGAAGTTCTCGAGCGCGACCGCTGCCGTCAGCTCGACGATCTCGGCCTCGCTGAAGCGCGCGCGCAGGCGGCCGAACAGGTCGTCGCTCACCCGCTCGCCGGTGGTGGTGATCCGCTCGGCGTACTCGAGGGCCACGCGCTCGCGGTCGTCGAACAGGTCGCTCGTCCCCGCCGACACCACCTGGGCGACCTTGTCGGCCGTCGCCCCCGCTCGCATCCCCCGGGATGCGTTGATGTCGATTCAGAACGGGCAGCCGTTGATGAGCGCCACCCGGAGGTAGACGAGGGCCAGGAGCTGCGGGTCGATGAGGCCCGAGGCGTCGACGGCCGCCGACAGGCTCTTGGCGGCCTTCATGATCCCGGGCCGGTGCGCCTGGACCTTCGTCGTGTTCAGCACGAACCCGAAGGTGGCGTGCTCCTTCGCGAAGACTTCCTGAAGAATGGCGTCCGATCCGGGCTCTTCGATCTCTCTCACTCTCGGCATCGATCGTCCCCTGGCAGTCGCCGGCGCGTTGCGTCTGGACCGTTGTCGGTTGGGCCTATCGGAACGCCGTGCCGGCGTCGTGGCGGAAGCTCGCCACGGCCGCCGCGGCGCCCTGCGCCACGAGGCTCGCGTCCGAGCAGAGGGTCACCATCTGGTAGCCGCGGGCGTAGAGCCCCCGCGCCTCGTCCCAGCTCCGGCTGATCGTGCCCAGGGCGACGCCGGCCTGCTTTGCGGCGGTCTCGATCCGCGCGATGGCGTCCTGCACCTCCGGGTGCCTGGCATCGTTGAGGTGCCCGAGCGCGGCGGAGAGATCGGCGGGGCCGATGAAGGCCACGTCCACGCCCGGGACGGCGAGCATCTCGTCGATCTGCTTCACCGCCTCCGGGGTCTCGATCTGGACGATCACGAGCGTCTCGGCGTTGGCGCGCTTCCAGTACTCGGCCGCGAAGCGCCCGTATCCCGCGGCGCGGTGCGAGCCGGCGACGCCCCGGATGCCGTCGGGAGGGTACTTGCAGGCGCGTACGGCCGCCTCGCACTCGACGCGGTTGCCGACCCAGGGGATCATCACCCCCTGCGCGCCGAGATCGAGCACACGCTTGATCACGGCGGGATCGTTCCACTGGACGCGGACGAGCGGGGTCGTCGGGCTCCCGCTGATCGCCTGGAGCTGGCCGAGCAGCGTCTGGAGGTCGCCCGCGCCATGCTCCATGTCGATCAGGAGCCAGTCGAAGCCGGCGTCACCCATGATCTCCGCGGCGATCGGGCTGCAGAGGTGAAGCCAGGCGCCGACGGTCGGGCGGCCCGCCCGCAGGTCGCGCTTGAGGGCGTTGTCGATCATCCGCGTCATTTCGGGCCTCCAGCACGGTCGCGCGCGAGCGCCGTCTCGAGCGCGGGCAACGAGTCCAGGACCACCTCACCCACGATCGCGAGGCTCCGGGGTGAAACCTTGTCGAGCGTGTCCTCTGCCGTGTGCCAGGGCGGGTAGTCGATGTCGATCACGTCCGCCGCGGGGACTTGCTCGCGCAGGAACGGCAGGTGATCGTCCTCCACCGCCACCGTGTCGGGCAGGAAGTACGCACCATGTCCGAGCCGGCGGGCGCTCGCCCACACGATGTCCACGAGCCAGGGGGTCGAGTACGACTCCCGCCGGATATTCAGGTCCGCGTCGCCGATCATGTCGACCACGACCACGCTCCGGAGGTGGCGAATCTCGCCCGAGCGGCGCAGCTCCGCCGCCAGGTGCCGGGAGCCGTATGTCCCGTCCGTGGCCGTCCAGTCGCGCCGCGCCTCCTCGCCGTCGAAGAAGACGATCCAGTAGGTGAACTCGCGCCGCTCCCGGGCGAGGCGGCGGGCCAGTTCCAGGAGCAGCGCCGCGCTCGAGCCGCCGTCGTTGGCGCCGAGGAACCTGATACGCGGGAGGAACTTCGTGTCGTAGTGACCGGCGAGCATGATGACGTCGGCCCGCCGGCCCGGGATGACCCCGATGACGTTGCTCAGCTTCACTGGACCGTCAGGAGTCCGGGCCTCGAAGCGCGAGAGCCGCGCCTGGATGCCCGCCTTCTTCAGGTCGTCGACGATGTAGTCGCGAGCCCGGCCGAGCGCGGCCGAGCCCGACGGCCGTGGCCCGAACGCGACGAGCCGTTCCACGTGACGCAGGGCGGCCGCGCCGTCGAACCGCGCCGGCTCCGCCTCCGGTGGCGCCCCGGGCAGGCCGAGGGCCGCCGCCAGCGTGACGGCGAGAAGCCCGGACCTCACGGCTTCACGCCCGTGGCGCCGTAGAAGTTCAGCGTCATCACGAACGCGCCGGCCCGTGCAAGATCGGTGATTCCGTCGAGCCACTTCCGGGCGAGTCCGTCATCGACGATTCCGAGCTTGACGGCATTCTCGGCGCGGCGCTCGAGGAAGGTCTGGGTGTAGGGCGCGAGCGTCGTGTCCTGGTACACCTCGGTCTGCAGCCGCACGCGGCCGAGGCCGGCGGCTCTGAGGAGGCCGGGCAGGCGCCGGCCGCTCCACGGCTCGGGGTAGAGCTGGCGGGGCACGCCGTCGAGGATGCGCGCGCTGAGGGCGGGATCGGGGTGGGCGAGCGCCAAGGTCCCGAAGTCCTGGTCCTGCACGCCGACGGTGCCGCCGCGGCGGGTCACGCGCACCATCTCGGCGACGAGACGCTCGGGCGTGTCGACGTGGAGCAGCACGGTCACGGCCAGGGTCGCATCGAACCGTCCCGCCCTGAACGGCAGCCGCATCCCGTCGGCGACACGAAACCGGATGCGCTCCGCGAGCCCGTGCGCCCGGGCGAGGCGGCGGGCAGCGGCGACCAAGGTGCGGCTCGGGTCGACGGCGACGACCTGGCCGCGGGGCCCGACCAGGCGCGCGAGATCTCGGGCGACGACGCCCGAGCCGCACCCGACCTCGAGGATCGCGTCTCCCCGGCGTACCGGCGCGAAGCGGAGGAAGCGCCGCCGGAGCCGTGCCTGGGTCGGCGTCTGGCCGCGCTCTTCGAGGCTCAGCACGAACTCGGCGGGGTCGGGCTCCGCATCGATGGCCCGGTACGGGTCGACGGGGGTCCCCATGGCCTCCCGCACGTGCGTCCTCCCCCCCATCCGGGAGGTGCGCCCGGCAATATCGTTCGCGCCGAGCAGGACCGGCGGATCGGCATGCGGGGGGGCGGCGCCGGTGTAGGCGATCTTCACCCGCGCGACCCGGAACCGCCCTGCGCGAACTCGCGGGCGCACTCCGGGCTGCAGAAGTGGCGCACCACACCCTTGTCACGGCGGGTGATGGCCCGGGACTGGACGATGTACACCTGGCACACCGGGTCCTTCACGAGCTGATCCGGAGCGGCCCGCGTGTGAACCTCCCGCCGGCGCGACGGAGCGAGGAGTACCCGGAGCGCCACCGCGAGGAGCAGCAGGACCAGCAGGAAGCCGAGCCCGCGCATCACCGGCTGTCCGGACGGATCGACACCGCCCGGAGGAACTCGCGGTCCTGCGGTGTCAGCTCCACCGAGGGATCGGCCGAACCGCCCTTCATCCCGGCGAAGAAGATGCCCGTCTCGGCCCCGCGCTTGAGGATTTCCTGCACGGCCTCGCGAGCCGCTTCCGCCGCCGCGAGCGAGGTCTCGATCGCCTCCAGGAGCTTGCGCATCAACGCGTCGACGTCGCTCTCGGCCACAGCACGGTACGATACCGGCGCGGGCGGCGACCTGTCAACCGACCACGGCGCGGGCGTCAGCCGTCCCCCCCCCGGACCTCACCCCACAGACCTCATCTCACAGACCTCACAGCCCGCGACCGGATTGGCCCCGGGCTCCCGGTGGGGGGCGTCGGGGGGAGCGGCGGTCGCTCCCCCTGACGTTAGACGATTGGATCGAATCAGTAGGTGGCCCGCCCGCCGGAGAGATCGTGGACGGCGCCGGTGGTGAACGAGCACTCGTCGGAGGCGAGCCAGGCGACGAGCGCAGCGACCTCCTCCGGTGTCCCCACCCGCCCCATCGGGATCTTGGCGATCATGTAGTCGAGGGTCTCCTCGGAGACCTGCTCGAGCAGTTCGGTCGCGATCACCGCGGGCGCGACGGCGTGCACGAGGATGCCGCGCGTGGCGACTTCCTTGGCGAGCGCCTTGGTGAAGCCGATGACGCCCGCCTTCGCGGTGGAGTACGGCACGAGCGTCGGATTGCCTTCCTTCCCCGCGATCGAGGCGATGTTGATGATGCGCCCGGACGCCTGGTCCAGCATGGCGAGGACCGCCGCGCGCGAGACGAGGAAGACGCTCGTGAGGTCGCAGGCGATGACGCGGTGCCAGTCGTCGTCGCCGAGCTCCCAGAGCGGCACGGTGCGTCCGGTGATGCCCGCATTGTTGACGACGATGTCCAGGCGCCCCCAGCGGTCGAGGGGGACCCTCACGGCGCGCTCGACGTCGGCGGTCACGGTCACGTCCGCCTCCACCGCCACGGCCTCGTGGCCGATCCGCTTCGCCGCGGTCTCGGCGGCGTGGCCGTCGAGATCCACGACCGTGACGCGCGCGCCGTCCCTCGCGAGGCGCGAGGCGATGGCGAACCCGATGCCTCGCGCCGCACCGGTGATGAGCGCGGTCTTGCCGGCAAACGACATGGGCTGGCCTCCTGGCCCGCTCGAACCTCCGCCGGCGGCTCCCGGGGAGCGTGATCGGCTGCGGGCGCCCGTCTCGAGAATCGTGGCGGGTATTGTATCCGAGCCGGGTCCGGGGCGGGCCGGTGAGTGCGCGGGAACCGGTCCGAGCGGGCGCAAAGAAATCGGGGTCCGCGACGACGGCTGGGGTGTCCTGGAGGAGCGGCGCTCGCTCTCCCCGACGTTGACCGGGTCTTCCCGGCCCAACTCCCCCGGAAGCAGCGCCGGGTGGCCTGCGCGGACGGTAGCGCAGCCCGAGACCGTGTGTCATTCTCGGGCCGTGCAGGCGAGACCGTGGAGTCCCCGGGCCGTCATCGTGGCGTGGACCCTCTACGATTTCGCCAATTCCGCCTTCTCCGCCGTCATCCAGTCGAGCGTGTACGGCCCGTACTACGCGGGCGCCGTCGTCGGCAACGAGCGGGGGCACGGCGATCTCCTCTGGGGCGTGCTCGTCTCGCTCTCGATGATCGTGGTGGCGACCACCTCGCCCGTGCTCGGCGGCATCGCCGACCACGGCGGCTTCAGGAAGCGCTTCCTCGCCGCGTTCACGCTCGCCTCCGTGGCCGCCACGGCACTCCTGGCGACGGTTGGTCCCGGGATGGTCGCGAGGGGCTTCCTGCTCGGGCTGATCGGGATCGTGGGCTTCGAGGCCGCCATCGTCTACTACAACGCGTACCTGCCCGACATCGCGCCGAGCCACCTCCTCGGGCGGGTGTCGGCGTGGGGATTCGCCGTCGGGTACGCCGGCTCCCTCGTGGCCTTCCTCGTGGCCCTGCCCTTCGCACTGGCGGGCCGGTTCTGGGGGTGCTTCCTGTCCGCCGCCTGTCTCTACGGGCTCTTCTCGCTCCCGGCCTTCGTCGCGCTCCCTCCCGATCCGCCGGCGCGCGCGCCGGCGCGGCTCGCCGCCCTCCGGGGCATGCGCGACACGGCCGGCACCGTGCGGGACCTGATCCGCGGACCCCACCTCGCCCCGCTCCGCCGCTTCCTCCTCGCGTACCTGGTGTACGAGGACGGC
Organism: uncultured bacterium; assembly: GCA_964637755.1. Classification (GTDB taxonomy): domain Bacteria; phylum Methylomirabilota; class Methylomirabilia; order Rokubacteriales; family CSP1-6; genus AR9. The sequence goes on from CAZWXA010000214.1 coordinate 6,408, forward strand.
GTCAACACGGTGATCTACTTCTCCGGGGTCTTCGCCTCGAAGACGCTCGGCTTCTCCATGGCCGAGAACATCGTGCTCTTCGCCCTCGTCCAGGTCTCGGCGCTGGCCGGCGCCGCCGCCTGGGCGAGGCCCACCGACACGCGGGGGCCGAAGGTCGTGATCGTGGTCATGCTCGTCCAGTGGACCGCCGTCACCGTCGCCGCGTACTTCGTCCAGACGCCGCTCCAGTTCCGGATCCTCGCGATCGTCGCCGGGACCGGGCTCGGCGCCATCCAGGCGGCCAGCCGCGCGCTCATGGCCACGCTGATCCCGGCCGGCCGCGAGGCCGAGCTGTTCGGCTTCTACGCGTTCGTGGGCAAGTCCGGCGCGATCCTCGGGCCCCTCGTCTTCGGCGGCGTCTCCGC
>CAZWXA010000215.1:0-344 GCA_964637755.1 uncultured bacterium
CTTCCTGGGCGTCGACTTGGGTGCGGCAGGCTGCTGATCCGCCATGATCTATGCTCCCGTCTTCCTCGGCGCGGCCGGCGCCGCCGTCGGCTTCTTCTTGACCATCACGCCCCGCCGGGGGCCCTTGCGGGTTCTCGCGTTGGTGTGGGTGCGCTGGCCCCGGACGGGCAGCCCCCGCCGGTGCCGGATGCCGCGGTACGCGCCAATGTCCATGAGGCGCTTCACGTTCATCGAAATTTCCTTGCGCAGGTCGCCTTCGACGGAGCCTTCGGCTTCGAGGATGAGACGGATGCGGTTGATATCGTCCTCGCTCAGATCCGCCACTTTCTTATTCGGATCGATTC
>CAZWXA010000215.1:354-6779 GCA_964637755.1 uncultured bacterium
CAATGTCCATGAGGCGCTTCACGTTCATCGAGACCTCGCGGCGCAGGTCGCCCTCGACCTTGAGCTGGCGCTCGATGATCTCGCGAAGGCGGGCCGTCTCGTCGTCGCTCCACGCCTTCACGGGCTTGTTGGGGTCCACGTTGGCCCGCTGCAGCGCGACCCTGGCCGTCGGCCGCCCCACGCCGTAGATGTACGTGATCGCCACCTCGCCTCGCTTGTCCCGAGGCAGATCCACTCCGGCAATACGTGCCATAGTCCGGTTCCTCTCAGCCCTGGCGCTGGTTGTGCCGCGGATTCTTGCAGATGATCCGGACCACGCCCGATCGCCGCACGATCTTGCAGTTCTCGCAGCGGGCCTTGACGGACGGTCGAACTTTCATGGTGTCCCTCATCAGGGACGGGCACCCGGGCTGTCGCCACGCCCGCCCCCGCCGCCATTTCCCCGCTCGGTCGTTCTCATGCGGGGCGCCTGCGCCCGACTCACCGGCGAGCATCCGGGCGGTCGCCACGCCCGCCCCCGCCACGATCTCCCCGCTCGGTCATTCTCGTCCCGGACGCCTCCGCCCGACTCACCGGCGGGCATCCGGGCGGTCGCCACGCCCGTCCCCGCCTGCCACACTCCCTCTCCGTCATCAGGAGATCCTGCGCGCGCCGTGCGCGGCTACTTGAACCTATAGGTGATCCGGCCACGGCTCAGGTCGTATGGCGACAACTCGACCTTGACCCGATCGCCGGGGAGGATCCGGATGAAGTTCATGCGCATCTTGCCGCTCACGTGGGCAAGCACCCGGTGCCCGTTCTCCAGCTCGACCCGGAACATCGCATTCGGGAGCGGTTCGACGACGGTGCCCTCGACCTCGATGGCGTCTTCCTTGGTCATGAGGCGGCCGGCCGACCGGTACGCCCGGCCTTGCACGTGAGGATCTCCGGCCCGTGCTCCGTCACCGCGATCGTGTGCTCGAAATGCGCCGCCAGGCTTCCGTCGGCCGTCACCGCCGTCCACTGATCTTCGAGAATTCGCACTTCCCAGCTCCCCATTGTCACCATCGGCTCGATGGCCAGCACCATCCCCGGCCTCAACTGCGGGCCACGCCCCGGATCCCCGAAATTCGGGACCTGCGGATCCTCGTGCAGGGCGCGACCGATTCCATGACCGACGAACATCCGAACCACGCCGAAACCCTGGCCCTCGACGTGCCGCTGCACGGCGTGCGAGACGTTGGACAGGCGCCGCCCCGGCCAGCATTCGTCGATCGCGATGTCGAGGCTTTCACGGGTCACGTCGATCAGCTGCTGGACGCGCGGCGGGATCTCGCCGATGGCGAGCGTCAGAGCGCAATCGGCATAGTATCCCTCGACGACACACCCGAGGTCAAGTCCGATGATGTCACCTTCCTTGAGCCGGCGGTGAGGCGACGGGATCCCGTGAACGACCTCGTCGTTGATCGAGGTGCAGACGCTGGCCGGGAAGCCGCGGTAGCCCTTGAACGCTGGCTTCGCTCCCTGCGAGCGGATGAAGGCCTCGACCTCCTCGTCGATGTCCTGGGTCGACATCCCGACCTGCACCTCGATCCTCAACCGGTCGATGAGATCGGCCAGAATGTGCCCGCCCTTCCGCATCAATGCCAGCTCGCGGGGGGACTTCAGCAGGATCACGCGGGCATGCCCGATGCTCGCCGGACGGCGCCGCGAACCGCCGCGATCTCGCCCTCTCCGGAAACCGCGGACAGCAGATGCCGGTCGCGATAATGGTCGAGCAGGGGAGCCGTCTGGCGAGCGTACACGGCGAGACGGGTGCGCACGGTCGTCTCCTGGTCGTCCTCCCGCTGGATGAGGCCACCCCCACAGTGGTCGCATCGGCCGGCGATCCTCGGGGGCGCGAGCGCCAGCTGGAACGTTCCGCCGCACGAGCCGCAGACCCGACGGCCCGTGAGCCGTCGCAGCAGCTCGGCCTCGCCGACCTCGAAGAATATGACCCTGTCGATGGTCTGGTCGAGATCCTTGAGCAGGCGATCCAGGCCCTCGGCCTGCGCGATCGTCCGCGGGAAGCCGTCGAGAATGAAGCCCCGCTCGGTATCGGGGCGCCCCAGCCGCTCCGCGACCAGGCCGATCACGACCTCGTCCGGGACGAGCGTGCCGGCATCCATGTACCGCTTTGCTTCCCGACCCAGCGCCGTGCCCGCGGCCACCGCCTCCCGGAACATGTCGCCGGTGGCGACGTGCGGCACCCCCAGATCGGCGGCGAGCTCGCGTGCCGGGGTCCACATGCCGGCGCCGGGGGGAACGAGGAGGAAGAGCCGTATCACTTGACCGCCCGCGTCTTGGACTTCTTCAGGAAGCCCTCGTAGTGGCGCATCAGCAGGTGGGACTCCATCTGGCGCACCGTGTCGAGCGCTACGCCGACGACGATCAGCAGGCTCGTCCCACCGAAGTAGAACGGCACGTTGACCCAACGGATCAGCAAGTCCGGCAGCACCGAGATCGCCGCCAGGAACATCGCGCCGGGCAGGGTGATCCGGGTGAGCGTCCGGTCGATGTATTCGGAGGTCTTCCGGCCCGGCCGCACGCCGGGGATGAAACCTCCGTACTTCTTCATGTTGTCGGCCAGATCGACGGGATTGAAGACGATGGCCGTGTAGAAGTACGTGAAGAAGACGATCAGCGCACAGTACAGCGCCGTGTAGGTGAACCGCCCCGGAGACAGCGCGTCGGACACCGCCTGCATCCAGGGGTGCGGCACGAAACGGGTGAGGGTCGCGGGAAACAGGATGAGCGAGGAGGCGAAGATGACGGGAATCACGCCGGCCGTGTTGATGCGGAGCGGGATGTGGGTGGACTGGCCGCCGTAGACCCGTCGGCCCACCACCCGCTTCGCGTACTGAACCGGGATCTTCCGCTGCCCCTCCTGCATGAGCACGACGGCGGCGGTGACCGCGACCATCACCACGAGGATGAGGAGGAATACGAAGAGCTTCATCTCGCCCGTGCTGATCAGGGTGTACGACGCCGCCACCGCCGACGGGAGGCGAACCACGATCCCGGCGAAGATGATGAGCGAGATCCCGTTGCCGATGCCCTTCTCCGAGATCTGCTCCCCCAGCCACATGATCAATGCCGTGCCGGCAGTCAGGGTGATGATCGTGAGGAGCCGGAAACCCCACCCCGGATGGGGGACGATGACCACGCCCGTCGGGCTGCGCATGCTTTCCAGCCCGTACGCGATCCCGAGGGACTGGATGACGGACAGGGCCATCGTCCCGTAGCGCGTGTACTGGGTGATCTTCTTGCGGCCGGCCTCGCCTTCCTTGGCGATCCGCTCGAGGGCGGGAATCACCACGGTGAGCAGCTGCAGGATGATCGAGGCCGAGATGTACGGCATGATGCCGAGGGCAAAGATCGAGAGCCGGCGGAGGTTCCCGCCCGAGAACAGGTCGACCATGCCGAGCAGCGTGTTGGACGCCTGCTCGAAGAACTGGGCGAGCGCGTGGCCGTCGATCCCGGGCGTCGGCACGTGGGCGCCGACTCGGTACGCGATGAGCAACCCCAGCGTGACGAGCACGCGCCGCTTGAGCTCGGGAATCTTGAAGACGTTCTGGAAGCTGTACAGGCTCTCGATCACGTGCTCGACGCCTCGGGCGCCAGCAACTCCACCGCGCCGCCCCGCGCCTCGATCTTCGCCCTCGCCGAGTCGCTCACCGCGTGCGCCCTCACGGTCAGAGGGTACGCGATGTCTCCCTGGCCGAGGATCTTGACCCGTCCCCGCTGCGATTTCCGGATGACCCCCATCTGCACGAGGCGATCCGGGTCGACGACGCTTCCGGCCGGAAGCGTGTCCAGCGATCTCAGATTCACCACTTCGTACCCGGTCTTGCCGCCGTGCGGAACGAACCCGCGCTTGGGCAGCCGCCGGTAGAGCGGCATCTGCCCACCCTCGAAGCCGCCGGCCTTGCCCCCGCCGGACCGCGCCTTCTGTCCCTTGTGGCCCTTGGTCGCGGTCTTTCCGTGGCCCGATCCGGGACCGCGACCGACCCGCTTCCGCGATGTCTTCGCGCCCGGCGCCGGCCGCAGCTCGTCAAGCTTCATGGCTCACCTTGAGGACGTGCGGGATCCTCGCGATCATGCCGCGCACCGTCTCCGTGTCGTCGTGCCTCACCGTCTGGCGGATCCTTCGGAGCCCGAGGGCCCTCACGGTCGCCTCCTGCTTCGGACTGAGGCCGATGATGCTCTTCGTCAGCGTGATCCTAAGCTTCCTGCCGGGCACCGGCTACCTCCTGGACACCCTCGCCGTCCATGGAGCGCTTCCGCATCGCGCGGAGATCCTGGAGGCGCTTGATCTGCCGGAGCGCGTCAATGGTCGCCTTGAGCACGTTGTGCGGGTTGTTCGTTCCCAGCGTTTTGGTGAGGATGTCCTGCACCCCGGCGGCCTCCAGCACTGGCCGGACCGCACCGCCGGCGATGACGCCGGTGCCCGCCGCCGCCGGCTTCAGGAAGACCCGACCCGCTCCGAAGTGCCCCGTGATCTCGCACGGGATCGTGGTGTCGCGCAGCGGCACGAAGATCAGATCCTTCTTCGCGTGCTCGACGGCCTTGCGGATCGCCTCCGGCACCTCGTGCGCCTTGCCGAGGCCGACCCCGACGTGTCCCCGCCCGTCGCCCACGACCACGAGCGCGGTGAAGGAGAACCGCCGGCCGCCCTTCACGACCTTCGCGACGCGATTGATGGACACCACCCGGTCGGTCAGTTCCAGAACGCTGGGATCGATGCGCGCTTCGGCCACTCGTCGCTCCTAGAAGTGAAGACCGCCGGCCCGTGCTGCGTCGGCCAGCGCCTTGACTCGCCCGTGATATTGATAGCCGCCGCGGTCGAACACCACGCGCTCCACGCCACGCTCCCTGGCCTTCTGGGCGAGCAGCTCGCCGATGATCCTCGCCGCCGCGATGTTGCCGCCGCTCTGCTGTCTCGCCCGGAACTCGGGCCCGCGGCTGTCCACGGCCACGAGGGTCCTCCCGGAGTCGTCGTCGACGAGCTGGGCGTAGACGTGGTTCAGGCTACGGAAGACCGCCAGTCGGGGGCGCACAGCGGAGCCACGGACGCGGCCACGCAGCCGGAGGTGCCGGACATCACGGGCGGCTCGCCTCCGCCGGGTGATCATTTCGCGCCCGCTTTCTTGCCGACCTTGCGGCGGATCACCTCGTCGGCGTACTTGATGCCCTTCCCCTTGTATGGGTCGGGCTTGCGCAGCTCCCGGAGCTTCGCCGCCGTCTGACCGAGGACGGCCTTGTCCGCGGCCCGGAGCGTGATCAGGGTCTGCTTCTCGATCTCCGCCGACACGCCCTCCGGGAGCGGGAAGACGACCGGATGCGAGTACCCGAGGGCGAGCTGGATGTTCCTGCCCTGCATCTGCGCCCGGTACCCGATCCCGACGATTTCGAGCTTCCGCTCGAATCCGTCCTTGACGCCGTTGACCATGTTCGCCAGGAGGGACCGCGTGAGCCCGTGCAGCGCCCGCACGGTCCGGTGATCAGACTCGCGCGCCACCACGACCTGGTCGTCCTTGACCGTGACGGAGAGCACGGCCGGGATCGACTGCGCGAGCGACCCCTTCGGCCCCTGGGCTCGCACGGTGCCGACGTCCACCTCCACGGTCACACCCGGTGGAATTGCGATCGGTTTCCTTCCGATTCGTGACATTGACGCTCCCTACCACACGTAGGCGAGGACTTCGCCGCCGATCCTCTCCCGGCGGGCCTCCCTGTCCGTCAGCACGCCTTTCGAGGTCGAGACGATCGCGATGCCCATGCCGGCCAGGATCGAAGGCACCTTGTCGTGGGCCATGTACACCCGGCGCCCCGGCTTGGAAACCCGCCGGAGGCCCGAGATCATCTGTTCGTTGCCGGCTCCGTACTTGAGGTAGACCCGCAACATCCCCTGCTTGGTGTCGTCGATGAGCCGGTAGTTCCTGATGAACCCCTCGTCCTTGAGGATCCCCGCCACGCGGGCCTTGAGCTTCGAGGCCGGGATGTCGACCTTCTCGTGCTCGGCGCGGCTCGCGTTGCGGATGCGGGTCAGCATGTCAGCAATCGGGTCGGTCATCGACATCGGGTGCCCTCCTACCAACTCGCCTTGACGATGCCCGGAACTTCGCCTTTGAGCGCCAGCTCGCGGAAGCAGAGCCGGCAGAGCTCGAACTTCCGGATGTAGCCGCGCGGGCGGCCACAGAGCCTGCAGCGGCGATAGGCGCGCACCTTGAATCGAGGGGGGCGCTGCGACTTGACGATGAGGGACGTCTTCGCCATGCTCCCTACTCCCTGAACGGCATCCCGAGGTGCGTCAGCAGCGCCTTCGCGTCCTCGTCGTTCTTCGCGGTCGTGACGATGATCACATCCATGCCCCGAACCTTGTCCACCTTGTCGTAGACGATCTC
>CAZWXA010000216.1:0-6731 GCA_964637755.1 uncultured bacterium
CGCGCCGCGGCGGCGGTCGCCGCCTTCTCGCTCTCCGACTCCACGAGGCCCCACACCTCGACGACGCCCGCCTCGCTCTTCACCATCACGCCCGACCTGTGCGCCCAGGGCTCGGCATCGAGGCGGTCGTTGATGGCGCGGACGATCTCCGCGTCCGCCACCGGCATCACCTGCCCGCGCGCGCCGGTCGCCAGCGCCTTGACGAGATCGGCCCGGCTCACGATGCCGACGAGCCGGCCTTCCGACACCACGGGAACGCGCTTGATGCCGCGCCGCTCCATCAGGGCGGCGATGGCCTGGATCGGCGTCCGGGGGTCGACGCAGACCACGCGCGCCGTCATGACGTCGCCCACCGTGGACCCGGCCGTCTTCCGGTACTCCTCGGCGAGCTGCTCCGGGTCCGCGAGAAACCGGTGCCACCAGGAAGCGCGCCGGGCCGGCGACTTCTGTCTCACGATCAGGTCGGCCTCCGTGACGAGGCCGATCACCCGACCGCTTCCGTCGACCACCGGGAGGCCGCTCACCCTGTGTTCCATCAGGAGCCTCGCGGCGTCCTGGATCGAGGCACCGGGGTCCACCGTCACCACCGTGCTCGTCATCACGTCCTGGGCGACCATACGCGCTCCTTTCTCGCCTGCAGCGAGGCGTCGCCGACGCCAGGCCCGCGCCCCGTCTGCACGCCCTCGAGGTTCCACGCGACCGGGCGGAGGGAGCGGGACAGAACCGGAGCCAGCACCACCCGCCGCGGTCGCGGGGGAGCCGGTGCCGGGCGAAGGTCCACCCCCGCCAGCCGGCCGCGCCGTCATTCCTGCCGGCAAACGAGTATGCGTCCAATCCGCGCGGTCTGTCACGCCAGAACGTGCGGCGGGCAATTCAACTCGCATGCGGGAGCGGCGGGAGTCGGCCCGCCCGGATCTCGTGTCGTCGGCCGCTCCCGAGGGCCCATCCGGCCTGTGAGGAACGCGTGGCGTCAACGGGGCGGCGTCGAGGGCGGCAGTCAGGACCTCGGGACCTCGGGGAGCGGCAGGCGAGGACGAGATGGCGGCCGCTGAGCGATCCGAACGGACGCGCTGCCCCTGGGCGGACGCGAACCCGCTCGCGCGCGCCTACCACGACCGTGAGTGGGGAGTCCCCCTGCACGACGACACCAGGCTCTTCGAGTTCCTGATCCTCGAAGGGGCGCAGGCCGGTCTGAGCTGGGACACCATCCTGAGGAAGCGCGAACACTACCGGACCGTGTTCGACGGCTTCGACCCCGCGATCGTGTCGCGGTACGGCGCGGCGAAGGTCGCCGTGCTCTCGACGGATCCGGGGATCGTCCGCAACCGGCTGAAGATCGCGGCCGCGATCGGGAACGCCCGGGCCTTTCTCGCCGTCCAGGACACGTTCGGCAGCTTCGACGCCTACCTCTGGCGCGCAGTCGATGGGGCGCCCCGGCAGAACGTGTGGCGGCGGGTGAGCGAGGTTCCGGCCTCGACCCCGGAGTCCCACGCCATCAGCAAGGATCTGCGGAAGCGCGGCTTCGCCTTCGTGGGACCCACCATCTGCTACGCCTACATGCAGGCGGTCGGGCTCGTCAACGACCACCTCGTGGATTGCTTCAGGCACCGCGAGCTGGCCGGCCCGGCAGGCGCAGCGGCGCGGCGCTGAATCCGCGCCCTGATCCGCAGCCTGGAATCAGGGATCGAAGCCGGTACCGGAGTGCTCGCCGACGTCACCGAGTTCGTGCCCTGACCCTGAGCCCGAAAATCAGGGAAGGAGCACTGCTCCCAGCTCTGCGAACGACCGGACGGTGAGATCGGCCAGACCGGACGGCGGCTCGCCGCCCGGTCTGTAGAGCACCGCTCGCATGCCCACGCGGCGTGCGCCCCGGATGTCAGACTCGACGGAGTCCCCGACCATCACGGCCTCCGAGGCCTGGACGCCGAGCCGCTCGAGGGCGATCTGGAAGAGGGGCGGCTCGGGCTTGCCGACGATCGACGGGCGGCGCCCGCCGGCGATGGCCACCGCCTCGACGATCGCGCCGCAGCCAGGCAGGAACTCACCGCCCTCGACCGGCAGGCGGGGATCGACGTTGGGAGTGACGAGCGCCGCGCCCCCGGCGACCGCGCGCGCGGCCGCGGTGAGCCGGGCGTAGGAGAGATCGAAGTCGTTGCCGACCGCGACCACCGTGGCCTCCCGGTAGCGATCGACGGGGACCAGGGCATGGCCCGCCGAGCGGATCACCGCCTCCATCTCCGGGGCACCGATCACCAGGACGCGCGAGACGCCGTACCGCTCCCGGATGAACTCGCCGAGGATCTCGAGCGGGCTCAGCACCCGCGCGGGGTCCGCGTCGATTCCGTGGCGCTCTAGCCTCGCGTGGATGTCCGCCCCCGTCGCGCGTGAGTTGTTGGTCAGGAACGCCACGCCTCTCCCGCTCCTCCCGAGCGCCGCGATCAGCTCACGGGCTCCGGACGCCAGGTCGGCGCCGTTCCAGACACAGCCGTCCAGGTCGAAGACCACACCCCGGACGCCTGCGAGCCTCATCCCCCGCCACCGCGAGGCGCTGCCGCCGACTCGACGGCCCCTCCCCGCGTCACCGGCCGCCGGTCAGCGCGCACGCGGCGATCAACCCCGGAGCGAATTCCCGCGCCCGCCACTGGCGGAGGCCGTCGACCTGCCGGAGCGCGTCGAAGTCCACCGGCGCCGCCTCGGCGAGGCGCTCGATGAGGCGTCCCGGGAGCAGGACACCAGGGTCGAGACCGAGCCGCGCCGCAGCGTCCCCCCGCCACGTCCGGAGCGCCTCGATCCGCTGCCGCACCGCCGCGGGAACGTGCGGCCGCGCGTGCCGCGGCAGCGCGGGAAGCGCGTCGTCCGGCAACGCCTCGCCGCGGCCGATCGCGGCCAGGATCGCCCCGCCGTACCGCTCGACGACCCGGCCCGTGCATCCCGGGATCTTCAGCAGGTCCTCGCTCGTCCCCGGCCGCGCCGTGGCGATCAGGAGCAACGCCTCGTTGCCGAGGATCTTGAACGGCGGACGGTCCTGCTCGAGTGCCTGGGCCTCGCGCACGGCGTGCAGTTCCCGCAGGATCGCGCGCGATCGCGCCGCCAGCGTCCGGGCCCCCTTGATGTCGAGGTACGCCTCGGAGTTCTCGACCGTCTCCGGCGGCGCGATCGCCGCCAGGGCCGCGCATTCCTCGAGCACCCACGCATCACGCCCGATCCCGGTGAGGGCGCCGAGCAGACGCTCCTCGAGGGGGATCAGGTACCGGACGTCGTCGAGCGCGTAGGACTCCTGGGCGGGCGTGAGCGGCCGCGCCGACCAGTCGTCCTTCTGCCGGGAGGGACCCAGCACGACGCCGAGCTGCCGCTCGAGCAAGGCCTCGAGGCCCAGCTCGGTCAGTCCGAGGAAGCGCGCGGCGATGTAGGTGTCGAACACGGACGCGAACGAGAACCCGAAGCGCCGCTTGAGGAGGGAGAGGTCGTTGTCCCCGGCGTGCACGACCTTCTGCACCGAAGGATCGGCGAAGACCGCGCCGAGGGGTGTCAGGTCGGCGGGGGACAGCGGGTCGACGAGGTGCGCGGCACCGTCCGCGGCGGCGATCTGGACGAGGCACAGCCGTCCGGGGTAATGGTGGAGACTGTCTGCCTCCGTATCGAGGGCGAGGACCGGCGACCGCGCCAGGCGCACTGCCAGCGCCGCCGCGTCATCATCGGTCCGGATCCAGAGGGGGAGCGAGCGAGTCACGCGCTATCGGCCGCAGGACACACTCTCAGAGTCTACCGTCGGCGTCAATCTCGCCGCGCGGGCACCGGCCGATCTCCTGCCGATCTCCGGGACCCGGTGGACCGAGCCGTGGCGCGCGGCGATCGGTTGCGTCCGGCAGGGCCCGGGATCAAGGTACAATCTGGCCGGGAGCAGGGAGGCGACAGTTCGCATGGCCGTGACCGAATCGCGCCGAGAGAGCAGCGCTCGGAAAGCCTGGGCGGGGGCCGTCCGGCTTCTCGAGCGGGATGAGCGGCTCTTCGCCGTGCTCCTCGCGGTCGTCATGGTCGGCGGACTGGCGACGCTCGGACTGGACCCCCTCCGCGCCGGCCACCGCGTCGACCTCTACTCCCTCGTTCTCTGGTTCGCGGCGTACAAGGCGGGCGTGTTCGCGCTCGTCACGCTGAACCCGAAGCGGACGCGGTCGATCTTCACCGGCGCGCTCGGCGTGGATCTGCTCCTCGTGTTCTCCCTCCTCTCCCTCACGGGCGGCGGCTACAGCCTGTTCTACCTCCTCTTCTTCCCGCTCGTCGCGGTCAACGCGTATTACTTCGGACCGCTCGTCGGGCTCGTGGTCTCGCTCCTGGCGGGACTCCTCTACGCCGCGGCCGCCTACCTGGCGCCGCCGTGGGTGGGCTGGACGCCGGTCGTCATCCTCTCCGGGCTCTTCGGCCTGCCCGCCTTCGCCGTCGGCCACGTCGCCGTCCGGGAACGGCGCGCGCGGGCCGAGGTGGAGCGCCTGAACACCGAGCTCCGGGGCACGCTCACGCGGCTCCAGGCGGCCCAGGAAGAGCTGGTCGTCGCCGAGCGCATGGCCACCGTGGGCCGCCTCTCCCTCAAGGTCGCGCACGAGGTCCGCAACCCCATCGCCGCGATCGAGCTGAATGCGGAACTGCTCGGCGACATCGTGGCGGAGCAACCGGGTCCCGGCCTGGAGGAGGCGTCGAGCCTGGTCGCCGCGATCCGGGACCAGGTGACCGCCCTCGACGCGCTCACCGAGGAGTACCTGGCGTTCGCGCGGTTCCCGCGCCCGCATTTCGAGGAGGACTCCGTCAACGAGACGGTGGTGAGCCTCGTGGAGTTCGTCCGTCCCGTCGCCATCCGCCAGGGGATCGCCGTCGACGTCAAGACCGACGGGGCCATCCCCCCCATGACGATCGACCGGACGCTCCTCCGGCAGGCGGTCCTGAACCTGCTCAAGAACGGTCTCGAAGTGCTCCAGCAGGGCGGGGCGCTGACGGTCACGACCCGGCTCGTCGAGGACGCGGTGGACATCGCCGTCAGCGACAACGGCCCCGGGATCGACCCCGAGGTCGGCCGGCGTCTCTTCGAGCAGTTCTTCACCACCAAGCCGCAGGGGACCGGTCTCGGCCTGTACATCTCCCGCCAGATCGTCGAGGAGCACGGCGGCCAGCTTCGCTGGGAGAGCGAGCCCGGGGCCGGCGCCACCTTCACCATCCACCTCCCCCTCAAGAGGACCGAACGTGTCTGAACCCGAGCCCGCGACGCTTCTCGTGGCCGACGACGATCCCGCGGTGCGTCAGAGTCTCGAGCGCACCCTCACCCGCGAGGGGTACCGGGTGGTGCTGGCGTCGGACGGCCAGGCCGCGCTCGAGCGGCTGCAGGACGGCGGCGTCGACCTCGTCCTGTCGGATCTCAAGATGCCGGGACTGACCGGGCTCGAGCTCCTCCGCGCGGCCAGGGTCGTGGCCCCCGAGGTCGACGTGATCATGCTCACCGCCTTCGGCACGGTCGAGGAGGCCGTCCGGGCCATGAAGGAGGGCGCCTGCGACTTCCTGACGAAGCCCTTCCAGCGCGCCCAGCTCATCCGCGTGATCAACCAGGCGCTCCAGCGACGGGCGCTGATCGCCCAGAACCGCGCCCTCCAGCAACGGCTCGACGACCTGCTGCGCCAGGGCAACATCATCGGCACGAGCCCCGCCTTCCGGCGGATGATGACGCTCGTGGACCAGGTCGCCAACAGCTCCGCCACGGTGCTGATCCAGGGCGAGAGCGGCACCGGCAAGGAGCTGGTCGCGCAGGCGATCCACGAGAAGTCGCCGCGCCGGAGCGGCCCCTTCGTCGCCGTCAACTGCCCGGCCCTCCCCGAGACTCTCCTCGAGTCCGAGCGGTTCGGCTACGAGAAGGGCGCCTTCACGGGCGCCGCGGGCCGGAAGGAGGGCCGCTTCGAGCTGGCCGACGGCGGCACCCTCTTCCTTGACGAGGTCTCGGACCTCTCGCTCATGACACAGCCGAAGATCCTCCGCGTCCTCCAGGAGGGCGAGTTCGAGCGGCTGGGCGGCACCCGGACGATCCGGGTGGACGTCCGGATCGTCGCCGCGACGAACCAGGACCTGGCCACCCTCGTGCGCGAGAAGCGCTTCCGCGAGGACCTCTACTACCGGCTGAACGTCATCACGGTCACGGCGCCGCCGCTCCGGGACCGGCGCGAGGACGTGCGGGTGCTCGCCGAGCACTTCCTCCGGGTGTACGCCGCGAAGAACAACCGCAAGCTCGAGGAGGGCTTCAGCGAGGAGGCGCTCCGGCGGCTCGAGGCCTACTCCTGGCCAGGCAACGTGCGCGAGCTCGAGAACGTCATCGAGCGGGCGGTCGTGCTCGCGCGGGGCACCCGCATCGAGCTCGACGACCTGCCGGAAGGCGTCGCCGGGGCGACCCCGCTGCCCGAGGGCATGCTCACGATCAGGATCGGGACGCCGCTCGCGGAGGTCGAGCAGCGGATGCTCGAGGAGACGCTGCGCCTGACCAAGGGCAACAAGACGCTGACCGCCAAGCTCCTCGGCATCGACCCGAAGACCGTCTTCCGCAAGCTCAAGCAGGGCGAGGTCGAGGAGCCCGGTCCCTAGCCGGCCGCCGAGGTCCGGCGCGGTCGATCAGTCACGGCGGAGCGCCTCGCCGGGCCGCCAGGATCTTCACCACGCGATCCCCCAGCTCCTGGAGGGAGAGGTTGGCCTTCACGAGGTAT
>CAZWXA010000217.1:0-6727 GCA_964637755.1 uncultured bacterium
CGCCTCACGCCAACGCTCTCATCTCTGCCTCCGCCTTCTCCAGCCAGAACCGCATGTCCATCTCGCGGTACATCGTCGTCGCGGCGGTGAGGTGCTCCTGAGCCTGCTCTCGCTTGCTCGTGCACCGGCAGAGCTTGCCAAGACCGAGGTGGCAGTGGGCGACGAGCGGGCGCATCCCGAGTTCGGAGGCCAGAGCCATGGCGGCGCTGTAGTGCGCTTCGGCCGTCACCACGTCGGGACGGTCATGATGCGAGGCAATCTCGCCGAGGAGGCGGAGGGCCCACGCCTCGTAGCCGCGTTCACCCCGCTCGCGGGCGAGCTTCACGCCACGGTCGGCGCAGGCGCGGGCGTCCTCGACCTGGTCCGCGAGCAGGTACGCCTCGCCGAGCCGCACGACGCTGAGCGAATGGAAATATGCGATCCCTGCGGATTCATAGGCTGTCATGGCTTGCTGCAGCCAGGAGACGCCATCCCCGATGCGTCCCGACCACGCATACACGTGGCCCAGAGACGCCATGGCGACCGGAGTCAATATTGTGATGCTCCAATCCCGGCACTGAGCGACCGCGCGTTCGAGCAGGCGGGCGGCCTGGCTCAGTTGCCCCTTGACGCTGTTGAGATACGCGAGCCCCAGACATGCCCAGACGATGCTGTACGGGTGATCGAGCGCTTCAGCGATCCGGATTGCTTCTTGTCCGTGAGCGTCTCCCTCGTCGAACACCCCCCGCTCGGCGAGGGTGCACGCCAGGTAGGCACGGGACAGTACAGCGGGAAACGCCGGGAGGCTGAACCGCTCACGGGTCCGCTCGCCTCCTAGCGACTGCATCAGTCTCCGACAGACGCGTTCCGTCCCCGGATAGTCGCCGGAGATGTGGCAAGCCAGGAGAAGGTAGTACTGGGCTGCGACCTGGAGCGGAACGTCCCCGATCGTCTCGGCGATGGCCTGGACCCTCTCAGCGAACGTGCGCACGTCGCTTGCGTGACCGCCAGTTCCCACGTGACTGCCGCTCATATAGGCCGACACCCACCCGAGTCGCCGCTGATCGTCGAGAGTCCTGGCCAGGGCTTCGGCTTCGCGGAGATACCCCTCGATCCTCCCGAATTCTGCCAGCAGGAGAAGGGCGTTTCGAAGATCGAAGCGGACATCGATGGCCTGCTCCAGCGTCTCGCGAGTCTCGGGAAGACGGGCGAGCGCCGTCAGCGCCTGCTCGAAGCACGCGAGCGCCTCCCGGTTGGCCGAGCGGGCGAAGGCCTTGGCCCCGGCCTGGCGGAGGTAGCTGACTGCTTTCTCCCACGCCTCGCCCCGAAACGCGTGGTGAGCCAGCCGATCGACGTGCTCGGACAGCCGGTCGGGATAGAGCCGCTCGATGGTCTCCACGATCCGGCCGTGGAGGGTGCGCCGCCGGTCCTGGAGCAGACTGCCGTAAGTCACCTCGTGGGTGAGGGCATGCTTGAACGTGTGCTCCAGATCCGGGAACAGGGACGTCTCGTAGAGAAACTCGGCCTCCTGAAGGTGGCCAAGGGCCCGCCGGAGGACTTCCTCGGGGAGCTCCGCGATCGCCGTCAGGATCGCGAACGGCACGTCCTTGCCGACGACCGAGGCGGTCTGCAGGAGTTGCTTGTCCTCCACCGGCAGCCGGTCGATCCGCGCCGCCAGGATCGCCTGCACCGTGGCCGGAATCTGCAGGCTCTGCACCGGCCGCACCAGCCGATACGCCCCACGCTCGCCGTCCAGGGCCTTCGTTTCCACGAGCGTGCGGACGGTCTCCTCGAGGAAGAAGGGATTGCCGCGCCGGCGCAGCATCTGTTTCAGCGGCTCGAGCCCGGGGGCGTCGCCCAGCAGGGCGCTGAGCAGCTCGCCCGTGCTCTCCGGCGGTAGGCTCTCGAGGCGGAGCTGGGTGTAGTAGGTCTTCTTCCCCCACCGGTGCTCGTACTCCGGGCGGTAATTGACCAGGAGCAGCACCCGAACCGACCCGAGGCTGTCCACCAGGCTGTCCAGCAGCGCCTGCGTCTCGCTGTCGATCCAGTGAAGATCTTCGAAGATCAACAAGAGCGGCTGCACCTGGCTTTCCCGGAGCAGCAGCCGCTTGACCGCATCGAGGGTGCGCTGGCGCCGCTGGGGCGGGTCCAGCGCTCCCCACCCTGGATCGTCCACCGGGACATCCAGAAGGGAGAGGATCGGCGGGAGTAGCGGCTCGAGCGACCGATCGAGCCCCAGCACCCGGCCGATCACCTTGTCGCGGATCTCCCGCTGGTCGTCCCAGTCCTGAATCTTGAAGTACCCCTGGAGGAGGTCGATGACGGGCAGATACGCGGTCGCTTTCCCATACGACACGGACCCGCTCTCCAGCATCAACCAGCCCTGCACACGGTGGGACTGGGTGAACTCATAGAACAGGCGAGACTTGCCGACACCGGCCTCACCGACGATCGCCACGACCTGCCCGTGCCCCGCCGCCGCGCGGTCCAGGGCGTGGCGCAGCTGTTCCACTTCAGCGTCGCGGCCGACGAATCGTGTGAGTCCTCGAGCCGCGGCCGCCTGGAATCGGGTCCGCGCCGGGCCGCCGCCCGTCAGCTCGTAGACCTCCACCGGCTCGGCCATCCCCTTCACCGGCATCGGGCCTAAGGGCCTGACCTCCACGAATCCCTCGGCTAGTCGCAGCGTGTCCGGAGTGAGCACGACCGACCCGGGCAGCGCCGCCTGCTCCATCCGGGCCGCCAGATGAGTCGTCTGACCGACCGCCGTGTAGTCCATGTGGAGATCGCTGCCGATGGACCGGACTACCACCTCACCCGAGTTCAGCCCAACGCGGATCGCGAGCGGGACCCCGGTCGTGCGGCGCGTCTCCCCGGCATACCGCTTCACCGCCTCTTGCATCCGGAGCGCCGCGTAGCAGGCCCGCACGGCGTGATCCTCGTGGGCCAGCGGCGCGCCGAAGAGCGCCATGATCCCATCGCCCATCACCTGGTTCACGGTGCCTTCGTAGCGATGGACCGCCTCCATCATGCGTTCGAGCACCGGGTCGAGAACCTTCCGTGCCTCTTCCGGATCGCGGTCAGCAAGCAGCTCCATCGAGCCCTTCAGGTCGGCGAACAGTACCGTCACCTGCTTGCGCTCGCCCTCGAGCGCGGCGCGCGAAGTGAGGATGCGTTCGGCCAGGTGCTTGGGGATGTAGGACTCGGGCCCACCGAACCGAGTCGGTGGTGGCGCCGGGCTGCTGACGGGCTGCGCGCACTCGAAGCAGAACTTGGCGGCGGGCGGGAGCTGCGTGCCGCAGTTTGCGCAGCGGGCCACGAGCGGCGTGGCACATTCCAGGCAGAACTTCGCCTGCGGCGGGTTGTCCTGCTGGCACCGCGGACACTTCATGCGCTCCTCCCGCGAGCCGGGCCGGTCGGGACGGTGCGGGAACAGTAGCGCCAAGCGCGAAGAGCTACAAGGCCCAGATCAATCGAGAGCATTCCGGGCGAGGAGCCGATCACGCTGTACCGCCAGGACAACTTAACTTCACCGACCTGTGCCGCTGGGCCGAAACGTGCCCTCCACCGGCAAGCTCAAGGTGTTCAAGCTGATGAAGGTGGCCGGCGCCTTCTGGCGTGGCGATTCGCGCAACGAGATGCTACAACGGATCTACGGCACCGCCTGGGCGAAGAAAGAGGACCTGGACACCCACCTGCCCCGCCTGGAGAAAGCCGAGAAACGCGACCATCGCAAGCTCGGCCGCCAGCTCGACCTGCTCCACCTGCAGGACGAGGCGCCCGGCATGGTGTTCTGGCATCCCAAGGGCTGGGGTGCACAACGAGCCACAAGCTCCGCGGCAGCACGCCACGCTTGCTGCCTGAGTCTATGCCTGAGTCTCGATAAGTGTTTGGTGCAGGCCACCGCCCTGCAAAACCAGAACGAGAAACGACGTCGTCGAATTCAATCAGACCGAGCTTTCGACTCGCGCTGCGCTGCCACTCGCCTCTTGACACGCCGGGGCCTCATAAGTGCTAGGCGTCACCGAATGGATTATTGCGGCTTCACCCTCATGCCGTGCTTCTCCAACATGTCGACCAACCGCTCTGGCGTGAAGGACTTTAGTCCCCTCCCTGGGGGTGACCCTGCCTCACGGAAAAAATGCTCCAGTTGGGTTGTCTTTCCAGCCCCTGGGGTCACCACCCACATGATTTGTGACGCCTCGTCGCCCGTGTTCTCCACTCCGTGCCAGGTGCCTGGCGGGATGTAAATCGTGGTACCCGCCTGGAGCGGAACACGATCATCCCCCAGGATCCCCACTCCCTGACCCCTGTGGACGAACAAGAACTCCTCCTCGTGTTCGTGCAGGTGGATCGGAATCGCTCGCTCTACGTACTGAATACCCATCGCCATCTGCGGGGAGCCGGTCTTTGCCGGGTCTACCTTGATGATGACCTGCCCAGGAGGGTTCCCCAGCCGCAGCACCTCGCCCTCATCCGGTTGAAGTATGAACCCGGCGGTAGCGCTGGTTTTTCGTGTCCCTGGCTGTTCGGCTTGACTGTCCGCGGTGAGGATGCAGAACGACAGCAGCGCTGTCACAATAGCACGGGTAGTCATGATTCCCCCCGTATGGCGCCTTTTAAACTAACAGACCGGTGGTGTAAGTGGCGGACTTCATTATGCGAGCACGGCCGTTGGATAGGTGCGCGGTACGCACGCACGGCATCGGTCGCGAGATGGGCCCAGAGACGCGTGGCGGTCATCCAGACGCGCTCGACGAACATTCCGAGGGCGATTTTAGGCGCGCCGAGGACGAACCGGCGTCCTTGCATCCCTCGCAGCGTGCCGCGCCCAAACGCCGTCCGCCGGTATCATAGACGGTCCCACCCCTTGAGCAGCCCAGCCGCGACCGAGCACTCCTGAATCCAGGGCTGAAGACGGCCCGATGGGTCTCCACGTCGATCAGCCTCCACGTGTGCGAGATAGTAGAAGGGTCCGGCGGACGTTGTCAAGCCGGATGAGATGTCGACGATCACCAGAAAGCGCGGGTTTCCGAACATGCCCGACAATCTGGCGCATGGGTTGCTCATTCGGCCCCTGACGCCGGCGCCGATCGAGCTCGCCTCTGTCGCTCAAAGCCGCCTGAGCGAAGCCGGGAACGCCCCTGCGCCGCGATATGTGTCGAACGGGCGGTTCCCGAGGATGAGGGCGATCAGCCGCACCCGGCCCCCGCACGCGGGACAGGCCTGCAGATGGACGAGCAGATCGCCGTGGCCGATCTCATCCCGGGCGGGCGCGTGCTCTCGGGCTTCGTGCGCGGCCTCGGCGTGTAACCGAGCGCTTCGCCCGGGTGCAGAAGGAGCTCCGCATCGGCCAAATCCCGCTGGAAGCTCAGGAGTCGCGCATGGACGACCCGACGACGATGCGGTCCATCGAGCTGATGGACAAGACGGTGGTCCCGGCGATCGCCCGGCTCTGAGTCGAGCGGGCCCGGGCTCCGGCAGGGTGCCGCGAGCACACCCTTCGGGAGGACGTCGACGGGCGCTTCAGTGCATGACGAGACCGCCGTCGACGCTGAGCGCCTGCCCCGTCATGTAGTCCGCGCGGGGCGACGCGAGGAAGGCGATCACGTTGGCCACGTCTTCCGGGCGCTCCATCCGGCCGAGGGGCACCGTGGCGAGGCGGCGGCGCGTGAACTCCTCGGCCGAGAGGCCCTGCAGCCCGCCCAGCTCGCGTGACACCAGCGTCCACATGTCGGTCTCCACGAAGCCAGGGCAGACGCAGTTCACCCGGATGCCGTCGGCGGCGTGGGCGAGGGCCAGGCTCTTCGTGATGCTGATGACGGCGGCCTTGCTCGCGTTGTAGGGGAGGTTGCCCACGCTCCCGATCTTGCCCGCCATGGAGGCGAGGTTCACGATGGCGCCGCCCTTCTGCGCGATCATCGTGGGCAGCACCGCCTGGCTCGCGAAGAACACCGCCTTGGCGTTGATGTTCATGACGGCGTCCCAGTGCTCCTCGGAGACGTCGAGCGGCTTGGCCGAGCGATAGATGCCGGCGTTGTTCACGAGGACGTCGATGCGCCCGAGCTCGCCGCGCGTGCGCTCCGCCATGACGGCGAGGGCGGCGCGCGAGGTGACGTCGGTCGGGATGACGAGGGCGCGCCGGCCGAGGCTCGTCACCTCGGCTGCCGTGCGCTCGGCGCCCGCCCGGTCCAGCTCGGCGATGGCGATGTCGGCGCCCATGCGCGCCAGCTCGAGCGCGGTGGCGCGTCCGATGCCGCGCCCCCCGCCTGTCACGATCGCGACCTGTCCCTTCAGCTCCATGGATTCCCTCCCGTGGGGGGGCATGGTCATGCGTTCCTCGACCCCGTGATCGCGGCGGCGTGACCGGCGATGTCCGGCCGCTGAGAGACGCGCACGCTACCGCCCGACACCCGCCGTCTCGTCCACGCCGGCGTCCTCGCGGAAGTGCGGCATGACCTCCCGCGCGAACATCTCCATCATCTCGAGCGTCGCCTCGTGGCTCCCGCCGTTCATCCCGGAGCAGACGATGCCGGCCTTCAGGTCGTCGGAGAAGACGCGCAGCTTGTCGCGCACGGTGGCGGGGCTGCCGTAGAGCACGTAGCCCTCGCGGTCGGCCTCCTCGAACGTCAGCTCGCTCGGGAGCGTGGGCGGGTTCTGGAGGAGACGCCGGAGCGAGGCCTCCGTCATGTAGCCGGGCGGGCGCCAGAAGGGCGGGTGCATGCGCAGGCCCACGTTGAAGACCCACATG
>CAZWXA010000218.1:0-6677 GCA_964637755.1 uncultured bacterium
TGATGTCGGGAATCCGGAACTCCCCGCCGATCTCGATCAGCTCGCCGCGCGACACGACCACCTCCTTGCCGCGGGCGAGGCTCTCCAGGGCCAGCAGGACGGCGGCGGCATTGTTGTTCACCACGAGCGCGTCCTCGGCCCCGGTGATTCGGCGGAGCAGATCCCGGACGTGGCTGTACCGCGAGCCGCGCGTCTTCGCCGCGAGATCGATCTCCAGGTTCGTGTATCCCCCCGCGACCAGCGCGAGCCGCTCGAGTGCCTGGGCCGAGAGGACGGCGCGGCCCAGCGCCGTGTGGAGCACGATCCCGGTCGCGTTGATGACGGGTCGGAGCGAGAAGGCACCCCCCGCCAGCGCCGCCACCACCCCGGCGGCGAGCGTGCCATGATCCAGCTCGGCGTCCGGCTCGGAGCGTAGCCGCCGGCGGGCGCTGTCGAGCAGGTCCCGCGCACAGGCGGTCAGGCGCGCGCGCGGGATGCCGCCGAGCTCGGGGCTCCCTACGACGGCACGCACGAGCTGGTCGACCGACGGCAGCTCGCGCAATCGGTCGCGCGGCTCAGCCGTCATCGAGGAGAGCCTCGACTTTCTCGCGCACCCTCGCGATCACGTCGGCTGTCTCGAGCCGGAGGGCGGCAGCCTGTACGTTGCGGGCGCGACCCAGCTGGCGGACCGCCTCCTCGGTCAACCCGGCCCAGAGCTCGTCGAGATCGGTCGGCGAGAGCCCCTGGCCTCGGAGGGCCCCGGCCCACTCGCGCACCAGATCGTCGATGAGCAGGTCGCGCTCGGACGCGAGCCGGCGCGCCTTGCGGATCAACTCCGCGAGCCTCGGAGGCATGCTACGGCTTCACGGCGGCCCGGACCGCGTCGAGGAGGTTCGCCTCGAAGCGCCCCGTCGACGCGCACTGGAACACGGGGTTCGACCGCAGCCGACCCGACGTGCCCTTCCGGTACGCGTCGGTGCGCATCTTCGAGTTGATCTGGACATCGGTATCCTCCCCACTCGGCTGGGCGAACACCGTGAAGGAGACGAGGGCCTCGCCCTCGACCCGCTTGCTACCGAAGCTGCCGCAGTCGGCGTACAGGCCGATCGGGGTGACGACATCGTCGGTCGCGATGACCCCGGAGTCGCGGGCAACCGCACGGAGCGGGAGATTCTCCTTGGCGAGCGACCTGATCAGCACCCGCCAGGTCACGTCGTAGGGGGCGGCCACGTGATCACGGTACGGTGGCGGCAGGATGGGCGAGACGTGCGGCGCGCAACCTGCGAGGAGGAGCCCGCCGATCGCAGCCGCGCCGAGCCTACGGGTGATGATCGATCCCCCGGTACGCGCCGACGAACCGGACAATACGCGCCTCGTCGAACTCATCGAACTGGTCGATCCTCTGCCATGCCGTCAGGACGATTCTGCCCTTCATGCCGGGGTAGGGCGCCAGGATGACCTGCCGGTCGTATCGCTGCACGATTGCCCGCAGCTTCGCGACGAGGTCGGGACACTCACAGGTGTACTGGACGAGGACTCCGCCGTCCTCGAGGTTGTGGACCTGCAGTTCCCTCGCGATCGGGGTCGTATGGACACCCCAGGGCGCGAGATACGGCAGGTGTGGCCCGGAGGTCGGCGGATCGGTCGCGTACGGGATGTGCTGCGTCGACTCGGTCGCGATGTGCTGATTGCCCTGCGTCGGAATCAGGGTCCCCGGCGGGGTCGCCGCCGGCCGGTAAGCAAGGAAGGCCACCGCGGCCGCTCCGACGATTCCGAGGATACCGGCCGCCCACGCGTAATGCCCTCGAGCCCGTGGTGAGACGCGGCTCGCCTGCTGCCCCCTCGCCCTGGCCATGTGTCTGCTCCGATTGGCGGAAGCGTATGGGAGTCGAACCCATCGACCGTTTGTCTAGAACGATCCACCGGATTTGAAGTCCGGGAGGCCCACCGGGATCCTAGACGCTTCCCCTTGGCCAATTACCCGTCAAGTGGACCGTCCGAGTGTACCACCCCGGGACCGCTCCTCGAGCCGGTGGTCACCGCAGGCGGAGCGACCGGGCCCCCGCGACCGACCCGATACGGTGCGCGCGTTCCGGGAGGGTGATGGACCCCGAAGGGCGCATCGTGAACCGCTCCACGCCCTCGAACCAGGGCGGAGTGGGGCCGGATGCGGGGCGATCGTTCACCGGAACCCACCCTGGTCCGGATCGCGCCTGGCTGGCGGCGGGTTCGTGACGATCTGGATGCGGTCGCCGGGGTGGATTTTGGCTTGCCGGGCGAGTCGGTTCCATCGCAGGATGTCCTTCACGCCGACACCATACTTCCGCGCGATGGCACTCACCGTCTCGCCGCGGCGAACAACGTGGGAGCTGCGCTCGCCGCGGGGGCCTTTCCCGCGCGCGCTGGCGGCGCGCGGGGCGGCGGCCCTGCCGGCGAGAACCGCGCGGCGCAGCCCTTCAGTCGCCCCCTCCGGCACCTTCAGGTCGTAGAAACCTCCCGGGGGCGTCACGTGACGCCAGAGTTCCGGATTGAGCATCTGCAGCCGTTCCGGAGACAGACCGGCTTGCCGCGAAAGCCGCCCGAGATCGGTCGCCGGCGGGACGCGCACCGTGTCGAACCGCGGCGACTCGCCCATGGCGACGTCAAAGCCGTAGAGGTCAGGGTCGCGGCCGATGAGAGTCATCGCCTGGATCGCCGGGACGAAGTCCTTGGTCTCGTCGTGGAGGTGCCGGCTGCGGGCGATCTCCCAGAAGTCGGTGCTCCGCGTCAGCCTGATGGCCCGGGCAACTTTCACCTCTCCCGCATTGTAGGCCGCCTGCGCAAGGAACCAGGACCCGAACTGGTTGTAGAGGTCGCGCAGATAGGCTGCCGCGGCCACGGTGGATTTCTCTGGATCGAGGCGCTCATCGACCCACTGGTCCACGCGGAGCCCGTAATCGCGGGCGGTCCGTGCCATGAACTGCCAGAGCCCCTTCGCACCCGCCCGGGACACGGCGACCGGATTGAACCCGCTCTCGATCATCGCCGTGAACGCGAGGTCCTCGGGCAGGCCATGCCTGCGGAGGGTGTCCTGGATCATACCGAGGTAGCGTCCTGACCTGTCGAGCCACCGCTCGATGACGCGACGCCGGATCCCCGTAAAGCGTGCCAAGAAGTGCCGGATTCGATCGTTGGACACGACCGGGTAGTCGTCGAGCGCCGACGGCACTGGAGTGCCCGTCGCCGCCTCGTTGCCGGTGATCGGCCGAACCAGCCGAGCGTCGCCGAACGTCATCTCGATGGGGCTTGCGGGAACCGCTTCTGGTCCGGAACCAACCGGGTCGAGCCGCTGTTTTGAAAGGGCGGGGGGGGTCAGGTCCCCGGGCGGGGGCGGAAGGGCGGCGTGCTCGATCAGCGAGCCGTCGCCCGGCAAGGCCCCGCCGCCTTGCGCCGGCTGGGCGACCGCCAGTGCGGACAAGACGAGCATGGTGACCAGGAACAGTGCGGCTCGAAGGGCCATACGGATAGACGAACCGTTAGTTTCTTACCATGCGGCGGCTGGTCGAGTCAAATGCCTTGACCGGATCCGCTCGCCGGACTAGAGTGAATTCCGTCTTTATCGCCGATTTGCCGGACAGTTACGGAAGGGAGGTGTCCGGAGATACCGTCGGACCGTCGCGCTAGCCAACCAACAACCAAACAAGAAGTGGAGGGCTCAATCACGTGAAGAAGTTACTCGCTGTGGTTCTGGCGGCACTGTTCATGACCGGCTCCGCCGGCCTTGCTCTGTCTGAAGAGAAGAAAACCGAAGACAAGGCCAAGACGGAGAAGTCCGCGGACGCCAAGGACGTCAAGAAGACGGCGATGAAGAGCAAGAGCGCCAGGGGCACCGTGAAGACGGCGGCCGCTGACAGCATCGTCGTCACGGGCAAGGATGGGACGGAATGGACGTTCGCCCTCGATGACAAGACCTCGATCCGCAAGGCGGGCAAGGCCATCACCGGGGCCGACATCAAGAGCGGCGACGCGGTCGACGTGAGGTACATGGAGCACGATGGCAAGGCCGTCGCCCTGAAGGTATCCGTGAAGGGCGCGAAGATGAGCAAGTCGGAAGGCCAGAACCCCTGCGCGGCCAAGAATCCCTGCGCGGGGAAGAAGCAGTGACGACGACCTAACGCACGCGGAGCCTCGTCCGGGCGAGTCGGGACCCGCCTCAGCGGGCGGTGTCCCGACTCGCTGCTTCCTCGATCACCCCGCTGAACCAGGTGTTCCGGTCCGTCAGCTCCACCGTCGTCGGGACACCGGCGGCGACCTTCACGGGAATCATCCAGAACGAAGCGGTCCG
The DNA here is from genome assembly GCA_964637755.1 of uncultured bacterium. Taxonomy (GTDB): domain Bacteria; phylum Methylomirabilota; class Methylomirabilia; order Rokubacteriales; family CSP1-6; genus AR9. The sequence continues at coordinate 4,304 of CAZWXA010000218.1, forward strand.
GTAGCCCACGATCTCGGGCGAGAGGGCGAACGCCTGTCTGTCCGCCTTCCGTCGGGTGTGCCGCGGCTTGACCGGACTCGGGATCTCCCGGCGTCCAAGGATGACCCACGACCCGGCCGCGACCGCCGGGAAGGCGAAGCCTCCTGCGGAATCGACGACGCTCGACAGGACGAGATCGGCCGCTCCGGCTTCCCAGACCGCTCGCTCGTATGCGTCCTGTAGTCGCTTGACCTCGAGGGCCGCCATCCGGTAAGCGCGGAGGGAGTCGCGCGAGTGACCCTTGACCTCCTCGGACTCGGCAAGGAACGTCTCCGAGTACGGTACTAGCCTGACGACCGTGTCGGTCAGCGGGACCTCGGGGCCCGCCGGTGTTCGCCGCTCGGAGTACGCCCGCCCCGAAACAGCCCCCGCTTCGCCACGGAGGACCGAAGCGCGATACGCCCCGAAGTCTGGAAGGGTCCCGCCGGAGACCTGCCCCGCCGTGAGGAGCAGCACGCCCAGGCCGGCCGAGAAACGGCTCACGGGCGCACGGGGCTCGTACGCCAGCGGCGGTGGAGCCACAACCACTGCTCGGGCCAGCGTCGGATCGTCGCCTCGGTCCTGCGGACACACTCGGCGGTCAGCTCGAAGATGGCGGCTTCCGGCGGGCCCGAGGGCGGCGCGGCAATCGCGGGCTCGATGACGATGCGGTGCCGGCCGTCCCGCTCGCGGTGGATGAAGACAGGCACGATCGGTACCGCGCTGCGGAGCGACAGGAGCGCGAGGCTCCGCGACGTGCTGGCCGGCCGGCCGAAGAACGGAACGAATACCCCTTCGGCGCGCGAGGCGTTCTGGTCCAGCAGGATTCCGACCATCCGGCCGCGCCGGAGCGCCCGCAGGACCGGTCGAAGCGCCCGCCGCTTCGCGACGAGCTCGGCGCCGGTCCGCACCCGGAGCCGCTCCGCGAGCCGGTTGGCGAAGGCCGAGTCGAGGGGCCGGACGACGAGCGTGGCGGGCAGGCCCAGGAGGGTGTGTGCGACACCGAGGAGCTCCCAGTTCCCGAAGTGTGCCGTGAGCGCGAGCACTCCTCTCCCACCGTCCGCGGCCGCCCGCAGATGCTCGATCCCTTCGACGCTCACCCGGGACAGCAGGCGGCTCGGATCGGACAGGAGCAGAAGGGCGACCTCGATGACCATCGTGCCGAGGTGCTGGAAGGAAGCCTGGCACACCCGGCGTCGCTCCCGCTCGGTCCGGTCGGGAAACGCGACGGCGAGGTTCCACAGGGCCGTGCGACGCCGACCCCGAAGGAGCACGTAGAGGAGGTCGCCGATCCGGCGACCGAGCCAGAGGGCTAGGCGGAACGCCGTTTCCGCTCGCGGATCACCTCGACGGCGATCGGCACCACGGAGAGCACGATCACGATGATCACCACGACGTGGATGTAGTCGGCGATGTTCGGGATCGTCGTCCCCAGCAGGTACCCGGCGCCTGTCAAGCTGATCACCCATCCCAGGCCCCCGGCGATATTGTAGAGAACGAACCGCCGGTATTCCATCTGGCCCACGCCGGCCACGACCGGGGCGAAGGTGCGAATGACCGGAACGAAGCGCGCGATGACGATCGTCCTGGCCCCGTGACGAGCGTAGAAATCGCGTGTCCGCTCGACGTGCTTCGGGTTGAAGAGCAGCGACTTCGGGCGCGTGAACAGGAGCGGACCCGTGCGATAGCCGATCGCGTACCCGACGCTGTCTCCGGCGATCGCGGCCACGCTCAGGAGCCCCCCGAGCAGCCAGATGTTCAGGTCGCCGGCCGCGGCCACGAGCCCGGCGATGATCAGGAGCGAGTCACCGGGGAGGAAGAGCCCGACCAGGAGTCCCGTCTCGGTGAAGACGATGGCGACCAGGACAACGTATCCCCCCCAGCGGATCAGGTCGTCGAGGGCGTACCGACCCGAGAGGAGATCGAGCAGGAACTCCACCAGCCGCTACGCCGTCCGAACGAGCGCGATCATCGGGCCGTCTGTGCTCGAGCCGCCGCCACGGGCGCCCCTCCCCGGATGCGCATCCCGTAGAACGACCTCCAGATGAAGACGAGCGACAAGGCGAAGAAGAGCCCTGACAGGACGCGACTGATCCCCAGTCCTCCCTCGGCCGTCAGCGTGACCGCCAGTTCGACCGCCAAGAGACCGAAGAGCGTCGTGAACTTGATGACCGGGTTCATCGCGACGGACGAGGTGTCCTTGAACGGGTCTCCGACCGTATCGCCGACGACCGTGGCCGCGTGGAGGCTCGTGCCCTTTTCCTTCAACTCCACCTCGACGATCTTCTTGGCGTTGTCCCAGGCCCCGCCGGCGTTCGCCATGAAGATCGCCTGGAAGAGGCCGAAGAGGGCGATC
>CAZWXA010000219.1:0-6666 GCA_964637755.1 uncultured bacterium
CAGGCGTCGCACTGGCGCGGTTTCGGCGCAGGCTGACGCGCGCGGGGGTGCCGGTCGATCGCTTCGCGCCCCGGCTCGCCTTCTACTTCGTGGCCCAGGCCGACTTCTTCGAGGAGGTCGCCAAGTTCCGCGCCGCGCGCCGGGTCTACGCCAAGCTCATGAAGGAGCGCTTCCGCGCGCAGCAGCCGGAGTCGATGCGCCTACGCTTCCACTGCCAGACGGCCGCGATCACGCTGACCAAGGCCCAGCCGACGAACAACATCATCCGGACGGCGCTCCAGGCGCTCTCGGCGGTGCTCGGCGGCGCCCAGTCGCTCCACACCAACGGCCTCGACGAGGCGTTCGCGATCCCGTCCGAGGAGGCGATGAAGATCGCCCTGCGCACCCAGCAGATCATCGCCGAGGAGACCCGGGTGCCGAACGTGATCGACCCGCTCGGCGGGTCCTACTACGTCGAGGCGCTGACGAACCGGATCGAGGCGGAGGTGTTCGCGATCCTGGAGAAAGTGGACGCGATGGGCGGCACCATCAAGGCGATCGAGGAGGGCTTCTTCCAGCGCGAGATCGCGGACACCGCCTACGACGTGGCGCGGCGCCGGGCGTCGGGCGCGCAGACGGTGATCGGCGTCAACAGGTTCGTCGAGCCGCCGGGCCCGTCGACGATCGAGCTCCACAAGGTCGACCCCGCGGTCGAGGCCCGCCAGGTCGCGCGGCTCGGGCAGGTCCGCGCCCGGCGCGACGGCGGGAGGGTCGCGGCCCTCCTCGACCGTCTCGAGCGGGAGGCGCGCGATCCGTCCGTCAACCTGATGCCCGTGACGATCGAGCTGGTGAAGGCGCGCGCGACGCTGGGCGAGATCGTCGCCCGCCTCCGCCAGGTCTCCGGCTCCTACATCGAGCGCCCGGTCTTCTGAGAGATCACGCCGCTCGGAGCTCGTGTGCGCCCTCCTCGGCCTCGAGGAGGCATCTACCAGCGGGAGGATCACCGTGAACCGTCGAGATCTACTGAGGCTGGGAGGCGCCGCCGCGGTCGCGGCCGCCGCGGCACCCGTCACTGCTCTGGGTCCTCGACCCGCTCTGGCCGATGCGCCGAAGCGCGGCGGGGTGTTCCGGATCCGCGGAGAAGATCCGCTCGGCTTCGATCCCCACCCGGCCGCGTCGTTCAGGACCCTGACGAACCTCTCCTTCACGCACAGCCGCCTGCTCAAGGTCAGGGCGGGGCCATCGGTGCCGCTGGGGACGACGCCCCTCGAGCCGGACCTTGCCGAGTCCTGGAGCCAACCCACGGACACCACGTACCTCTTCAAGCTGCGGAAGGGCGTCCGCTGGCACAGCAAGCCCCCGGTCAACGGGCGGGAGCTGACCGCCGACGACGTGAAGTACACCTTCGAGCGCTTTCGCACCTTGAGCTATCTGGTGGGAATGGAGAAGATCGAGGCGCTGGATCTTCACACGGTCAGGTTCACGCTCAGGGAACCGTTCGCGTGGTTCCTCGACGTCCTCGCCTCACCCGCCGCGGTGATCGTCGCCAGGGAAGCGGTCGACAAGCACGGCGACCTGAAGAAGGCGGAGGCCTGCATCGGCACCGGCCCGTGGATGCTCGAGCGCTACGAGCCCAACGTCCGCCTCACGTTCGTCCGTCACCCGCAGTACTTCCTGCCGGGCCTCCCCTACGCCGACGGCGTCGAGGTCACGATCGAGGCGGACCCGGCCACCCGCTTCGCCAGCTGGCTCGCCGGCAAGTACGACTTCGCTCCCGAGTACGGGATGGTGGTGCGCCGGCTCGATCTGGACGTCGCCAGGCAGCGGAAGCCGGGGCTGCAGACCGCGGAGTTGACGGTCCGATTCGGCGGAATGATCTCGATGAAGCTCGACCAGTCTCCGTTCAGCGACATCCGGGTTCGCCGCGCCATGGCCCTCGCGCGAAGCTGGAAGGCTACCCTCGAGACCAACGCCTGGTCGCTCGGGCACGGCGTCCCGAACCCGGCGATCCCGGCGGCCTTCAAGGAGTGGTCGATCCCGCTGTCCGCGCTCCCCGCCGACGGACGAGAGCTCTACGAGCAGAACGTCCCCGAGGCGAAGCGCCTGCTGGCCGAGGCCGGCTATCCGGGCGGCTTCCGGACAACGCTCGAGACCACGGCCGACCTGGGCCCGGACTGGATGGACGGCGTCCAGGTCTTCCTGAGCCAGCTGAAGGCCGTCGGGATCAACGCCGAGCTGCGGCTCAAGGAATTCGGGGCCTACCTGTCGAGCACCGCCGTCGGCAGATTCGAGCACATGGCGGCCGGGCTGTTTGGCGCGTTCGCGGTCCCCGACAGCTATCTGTACCTGTACCACATGCCCGGTATGCCGACGAACACCGGCGGCGTGAACGATCCGAAGCTCAACGACATGATCCGCCTCCAGCGCCGGACCTTCGACGTGGCGAAGCGGCGGGACATCCTCTACGACATCCAGCGCTATCTCTCGCAGCGGGTCTACTACCTGTACGGCCCGTCGGTGATCGCCGTCGGCGCCTGGGAGCGCCACGTCAGGAACTTCGCGCCGAACGTCGGCGACGACTACGGCGGCCGTCTCGTGGCCGCCTGGCTCGACCGCTGAGGGCGAAGGTCCGTCCGTCAGCGAGTGCGCTGTTCGAGCTGCAGATCGAGCGTCTTGAGTCGCTCCAGGTCCCGCTTGAGGCGTGCGGCCTCCGCCCGGATGGCCGCCAGCTCGCTCCGCGCCTGGGTCATGTCGTCTTCACGCGAGACCGCGGACCGCTGCATCTGGAGCCGCACCAGCTCCAGCCGCGTCGAATCGTCCTTCAGGCGCTTCGCCTCGTCACGCAGGGCCGCCAGCCCGCTCTGGGCGCGCCGGAGCTCCTCCAGGCGCCGAGTCGCTTCCTCCTCCAGGCGCCGCACCGTCGCCCGCGCCTGGAGCAGCTCGTCGAGGATCGCGCGAGTGGCCCGGACCCGCGGCACGGCGGCGTCGTCCGGGTTCGCCTTGAGGAACTCGTCGTAGAGGCCGAGCGCGGCCGCGTGGTTCCCTGCCGCGAGCTGCTCGTCGGCGGGCACGACTGCATCAGCCTCGGGTCTTGGAATGAAGCCGGCGCAGCCCGAGAGGAGTACGCACAGCCACACGAGGCGTGGCCAGGGCCAGACGACCGTCGCGGGTGGCACGGTCGCCCTGTGAGCTTGCACCCGCCCGGTCCCGGTCGGCCGGGTGTTCGGGGGTCGAGTGCAATCACCCGGGCGGACGTCACGGAGTTCGAGTCCGAGAGAATTCAGCGCCGGATCCCCGTCAGTTGCCGCCTGGCGTCCTGGATGGCGGGCGCTGCGCGCGGGTCACCTCGGCGGGCGCCCCGGGCATCGACCTCCGCGAACGGGTCTCGTCCGCCTCGGCTCCGGAAGGGAGCCGGCGTGTCGCCAGGTCGTCGACGGGAGCACTCGCGCCCCGTCGAGCGCCGACCACCTCGTCGGCCGGCAGCAGCAGCCGGACCGTGACGCGCCGGTTCTTCGCGCGCCCGGCCTTCGAGCCCGTGTCCGCCAGCTCACCGAGCCCGATCCAGTTGACCCGCGACAGCTCGACGCCGTGCTGGAGCAGGTACCGGCGCACCGCCGCGACCCGTCGCTCGCTGAGCTGGACATTGTGCTCCGATGCGCCCTGCGCGTCGGAGTAGCCCTCGAGGTCCACGACGAGCGACGGGTTCTCGGCGAGCTCCTTGACGAGCCCCGCGAGCGCCGTCAGGGCGCTGTCGTCGAGGTCGGCTCGATCGAAGCCGAAGTGGACGTTCACGCTCTCGACGAGCGTGCGCTGATGGCGACTGGCGAGAAAGCGTGAGAGGCGCGTGTTGACGTCCTCGGCGCGCGCGTAGGCCTCGTCCGCTCGGGCGCGGGCGCTCCCGGCGATGTTCCCGGCCTCGTCCGTCGAGGTCTCGAGTCGCGCGACACGCGCGCCCGCGTCGCCGAGCTGCCGCTCGTGACCCTCCAGGCGGGTCGCCTGGGCGTCGAGACGGTGTCCCTGCTCCTCGGCGCGGCGGCTCTCCGTCCCGAGACGTTCGTCCACCCGGGTCTCGGTCTGGCTCGTGATCTGCCGCACGTATTCCTTCGTTGCGCATCCCGCGGCTGCGAGTGAAACGGCCACCAGCAGCCCGATCCACTTCTGTCGCATGGCCCTCCCCCGAGCAATCGATGCCGGGCTCTCCGTTGCCGGCCGCCCGGGCAGTGTTGGGTCGCTTAACCTGACGCGGCGCGTCCGAGCCTCCCGGCACGCGCGCCCCTGTCGAAAGGGTACGGCAACAGGGGGGACATGCAAGCATCATTCCGGGAGGACGGCGAGGAGACGGGGGACGGGCGGCGCCCCGGCCCTGGCCCGTCAGTGCGTGGCGTGTCAGCGGAGTGTCGGTCTGTTGGGCCCGGTGTCGGGCACTCGACAGCGACCTGCAGCGGCCCTGCTCCGGCGGCAAGACCCCGGTGGCCCGGCCACGCCCGATGGCCCGGCCACGGATGGCCGAGGTCGACGCGATGGTCTCGCGGTCCCCCGGACACCCCCCGCGTTCCCGGGCGACACGGCGCCGGGGCGGTATCATAGGGACCACCGATGAGCTGGGAGCCCGAGACCGAGGAGCTTCGCCGCCGCCTGGAGCTGGCCCGTGCGATGGGCGGGCCCGGCAACGTCGAGCGCCAGCACAAGGCCGGGCGCCTGACGGTGCGCGAGCGGATCGAGCGCCTGCTCGACGCGGGCTCGTTTCACGAGACCGGCGCCCTCGCCGGCGTCCCGACCTACGAGAACGGCGCGCTCACGGCCATCCGGCCCGCCAACTTCGTGATGGGGGGAGGCCGCATCAACGGCCGGCGCGTGATCGTCGGAGGCGACGACTTCACCGTGCGTGGCGGCGCCAACGACGCGTCGATCGGCGGCAAGCAGGGCTACAGCGAGAAGATGGCTCGCGAGCTGAGGCTCCCGCTCGTGCGGCTCGTGGAGGGCACGGGCGGCGGCGGCAGCGTCAAGACCTACGAGATGGTCGGGCGCACCTACGTGCCCGGCAATCCCGCGTGGGACATCGTCGCGGCGGCGCTCTCGGAGATTCCCGTGGTCGCCGCGGCGCTCGGACCGGTGGCGGGCCTGGGCGCCGCGCGCGTCGCGTGCTCGCACTTCTCGCTGATGGTGCGGGGCGCCGCGCAGCTCTTCGTGGCCGGTCCGCCCGTCGTCAAGCGTGGGCTCGGCGTGGACGTCGACAAGGAGACCCTTGGTGGGTCACACATCCAGGCGCGCGAGAGCGGGGCGGTCGACAACGAGGTCGAGTCGGAGGAGGAAGCCTTCGCCGGGATCCGCCGATTCCTCTCGTACCTGCCCCAGAACGTCTGGGGGATGCCGCCGCGGCTCGCTCCGGACGACGATCCCGGCCGCCGCGACGAGGAGCTGATCCGCATCGTCCCCCGGAACCGGCGGCACGCGTACGACGTCCGGACGCTCCTCCGCCATGTCGCCGACCGCGACTCGCTCTTCGAGATCGGGCCGCGCTACGGCCCCTCGCTCGTGACCATGCTGGCGCGGCTCGACGGCTACCCCGTGGGCGTCCTCGCCAACGACCCCAGACACATGGGCGGCGCCGTCACGGCGGCGGCGTCCGAGAAGATGACCCGCTTCGTCGACCTCTGCGACACCTTTCACCTGCCCGTGGTGAACTTCGTCGACAACCCCGGCTTCCTGATCGGCGTGGCGGCCGAGCGCGCGGGCACGATCCGGAAGGGCGTGCGCGCGCTCTCGGCGATCTACCAGGCCACGGTCCCCTGGGTGACCGTGATCGTGCGCCGCGTCTTCGGCGTGGCGGGCGCCGGCCACGCCAACGTCCAGGGGCTGAACCTCCGCTACGCCTGGCCCTCCGGCGACTGGGGCTCGCTCCCCCTCGAAGGGGGCATCGAGGCCGCCTACCGCCGGGAGCTCGAGGCCGCGCCCGACCGCGCCACGCTCATGCGCGAGATCGAGGAGCGGCTGAACGCGCTCCGAAGCCCCTTCCGCACCGCGGAAGCCTTCGGCATCGAGGCGATCATCGACCCCCGGGACACCCGGCCGCTTCTCACCGACTGGGTCTCGCTCGCCTACGAGAACGAGGCCACGCGGCTCGGGCCGAAGACGCGCGGCATCCGCCCGTGAGGCGGGTCGTCGGACCGAGTGGCGGCTGGGTGTGGGTTCTCGCCGAGGCGGTGATATCGTGGCGCCGCAACCGCGTACCAATGTCGGGAGGATGGCGATGCCTGTATTCAAGCGTCCGGATGCCGAGATCCATTACGAAGTCCACGGGTCCGGCTCTCCCCTGCTGCTCTTCGCGCCGGGCGGCCTGCGCTCGCAGCTCGCGTTCTGGCGCCACAGTCCGAGCAATCCCGACGCCGCCGCGCCCTGGATGAATCCCATGGTCGATCTTGCCAGCCGGTTCACCGTGATCGGCATGGATCAGCGCAACGCCGGCAGCTCACACGGCACGGTGACGGCCGCCGATGGCTGGCGTACGTATGCCGGCGATCACCTGGCGCTCATGGACCATCTGGGCCATCGCCGCTTCCACGTCATGGGTGGCTGCATCGGTGCCAGCTTCTGCCTGACGCTGTGCGAGATGGCGCCCGAGCGGATCACCGCCGCCGTGCTGCAGAACCCGATCGGCCTGCACGAGAACCGGGCGACCTGGGACGA
>CAZWXA010000220.1:0-1105 GCA_964637755.1 uncultured bacterium
GGCCCCCTTGATCGGCAGGGGGCTGAAGACAAAGGCCGCCTGGTAGACACCATCCCTGGCCGGGGCCTCGAAGGTGAGGTTCTCGAACATGTAGACGCCGTGCATCATCATGCAGAGATGGTGGCAGGGAAACGAGAGATCCGGGTCCGCATTGGGGAGGACTTCCACCCCCCAGTTGTCAGCGGCAATCAGGCACGCCCCCTTGTCGATCAGCCATTGACACGCCTCGATGCCCACCCCCGGCTCACCGTCATAGTACTTCTTGTTGTCGACCATCCAGAGATCGCCCCAGCCACACCGCACGAGCGCGACGTCGCCCACCCGGAAGTCGGCCGCACTCATTCTCTGGCGGGCGAGAGCGCCCTCGAGATCCTGAACGGTGATCTCCTCGCCCCGGTTCAGGGTGCGCCCCTTCGAGGCCTTCACGTCGAAGAGCACCCCGCGCGTCACGAACGGCGCCACGTGCTCCACTCCCAGCTTCTTCATCCCGAACGGGCCGTGGACCTCGGTCGCATTGAACCCGTTGTAGTACAGCTTGCCGGAGTTGTCGTGCGGCCCCTTCGTCTCGACACCGATGTGCGCAAGGCCGTCGAACTGCGAGCCCACCTGCCCGATCTCGGCACAGAGGTACTCCTCGTTGGCGATCAGCTTGTTCCGTCCGGCGGGCCCGAAGAACGGCGGCCCGGGGATCTTCAGATTCCAGCCCCGCGTGCCGAAGAACGGCATGCCAGCTTCGTAGACTCGACCCAGGCTGTACACCCGGCCCGTCTTGATCAGGCCCGCGGCCTCGAGCGCCTTGGCCGGCGTCATGTAGTTCGACGCGCCGGCCTGGTCAGCGGGACCCCATTTGGACGGCCACCACTTCTCGGTCGATGGCCACCCCGCCGCCGGTGCCGCGGCGGCCGGCTCCACGAACAACCCGTCCGTCGCCGGGGAGCTCGCCAGCGTGGCGGCCCCGACGGTGAGACCGGCGATCGCCGCGGTCTTCAGGAACTCGCGCCGGCTGGGGCTCGGATCCCGCGTTTCGGCCTGTTTCATCTTCTCAGCGTCGCTGTTGATCGCCATCGCCGTGTTCCCTCCTCCACGAGAAGCCCCCGCCACCAGC
>CAZWXA010000220.1:1205-6645 GCA_964637755.1 uncultured bacterium
TTGTTGCGGCGGCCGAGGTGATCAACCCCGTTTCTCACGTAGCGCTTCGCGGCCGGGTCGTACGTCCAGAGGACAGTGCGGCTCACCCCGCGCGCTCACACCGGCGGCTTGACGCTCCCCGGCTCCTCGTCGGTTCCTGGGCGGCGAATCCCCCAGGCGGCGAGCTTGGCCAGGAGCGTGTTCCGGTGGAGCCCAAGGAGCCGCGCCGCTCGGCTCTGGTTCCACCCCACCCGCTCCAGCACCCGCAGCACGTACTGGCGCTCGAACTGCTCCCGCGCCTCCCTGAGCGGCAGCCCGCTGCCCTCGTCGAGCAGGGGCCCCGTCTCCGGCATGGCCAGGTCCAGCGGCAGGTCCTGGAGTTGCAGCACCGGCCCGCTCGCCAGGACCACCGACCGCTGGATGATGTTCTCCATCTCGCGCACGTTGCCCGGCCAGTCGTAGCGCCGGAGCACCTCGAGCGCCCCCACCGAGATGCTCCGGACGTCGCGGTTGAACTCCCGCCGGTACTTCCGCAGGAAATGGTCGGCGAGGAGCGGGATGTCGTCCCGGCGGTCGCGGAGCGGCGGCACCGTGATCGGCACCACGTGGAGCCGGTAGTACAGGTCCTCGCGGAAGGCGTGGTCGCGGACCGCCTGCCGCAGGTTCACGTTGGTGGCGGCGATGACCCGCACGTCCACCGGGACCGACCGGCTCCCACCCAGGCGCTCGATCTCGCGCTGCTGGAGGGCGCGCAGCAGCTTGGCCTGCAGGTCGAGCCGGAGGCTCCCGATCTCGTCCAGGAAGAGCGTGCCGCCGTGAGCCAGCTCGAACTTGCCCAGCTTCTTGGCCACCGCGCCCGTGAAGGCGCCCTTCTCGTGCCCGAACAGCTCGGATTCCACGAGGGTCTCCGGCAGCGCCGCCACGTTGACCGCGACGAAGGGCTGGCCGCTCCGCGGGCTCTGCGAGTGCACGGCGCGCGCCACCAGTTCCTTGCCCGTGCCGCTCTCTCCCGTGATGAGCACCGTGGCTGGCGTCGGCGCGATCTGCGCGATCAGCCCGTAGATCTTCACCATCTCGGCGTGCCGGCCGATCATCGCGTCGAACCCCTGCGGCAGCGTCGACCGCAGGTAGAGGACCTCCCGCTCGAGGGCACGCTTGTCGAGGGCGCGGCGGACCAGGAGCTCGATGTCCTCGACGTCGAACGGCTTGGTGATGTAGTCATAGGCGCCGCGCTTGAGCGCCTCGACGGCGGTGCGGACCTCGCGGACCGCGGTGGCCAGCACCACGACGATCGACTGGTCGAGCGCCTTGATCCGGCTCAGCACGTCGATGCCGGGCTCTCCCGGCATCCGCTGGTCCAGCATGACGACGTCGACCTCGTGGGCGCGCAGCACCTCGAGGGCATGGGCGCCGTTCTCGGCCTCGAGCACGTTGCACTCGTCCTCGAGGATGACTCGCACCGAGGCGCGCACCCCCTCCTCGTCGTCCACGACGAGGACCGTGCCACGCCGCGCCGGCGCCAGGGTCTCGCCGGCCATCACGGCTGGGGCTTCTCGAGGACGAGATACTCCTTGGTCCCGCCGGCGCCGGTGCGCTGCACGTAGAGGCGCACGCTCTCGCCGGGCTTGATCGCGGCCAGCATCTGGCGGAACGCGTCGACGCCGGCGACCGGCGCGTGGTCGACATCGAGCACGACGTCGCCCCGATGCAGACCCGCCCGCGACGCGGCGCTGTCCGGTGCGACCTCCGCGACGACGATGCCGAGCGGACTCTGAAGTCCGAGCCGCTCCGCCAGCTCTGGTCCGACGGGCTCGACGGTCAACCCGAAGCTCCCGTCAGCACCCTCGGAGGCGACCACCGCTTCCTCTCCGGGCATCTCTCCGAGCCTCACCGTGACCGCCACGGGGTTCCGATCTCGCACGACCGTGAGGGTGATGGACTCGCCGGGCGGCACCGCCGCCACCCGCTTCTGCAGCTCCGGGACCTCCGTGATCCGCCCCCCCGACAGCTCCGTGATGACGTCCCCCGGCCGGAGCCCGGCGCTCTCGGCCGGTCCGCCGCGCATGACGTCCGTCACCAGCACCCCCTCCCGCTCGTTCACGCCGAAGCTCGACGCCAGCTCGTCGGTCACGTCCTGGATCACGATGCCGAGCCACCCGCGGACGACGCGGCCCTGGGCGATGAGCTGGCGCATGACGTCCTTCGCCATGTTGATCGGGATCGAGAACCCGATGCCCTGCCCGGTCGCGACGATCGCCGTGTTGATGCCGATCACCTTCCCGTCAAGATTCAGGAGCGGCCCGCCGGAGTTGCCTGGGTTGATCGACGCGTCCGTCTGGATGAAGCTCTCGTACGTCGCCACGCCGACTCGCGTGCGCGCGGTCGCGGAGACGATACCGACGGTCACCGTCCGGTCCAGGCCGAACGGGTTGCCGATGGCGATCGCCCACTGCCCCACCCGCAGGCGGTCCGAGTCGCCCAGCTCGGCCACCGGCAGGTCACCGGGCGCGTCGATCTTCAGCACCGCCAGGTCCGTCTTCGGATCCCGCCCGACCAGCCTGGCCGTGAACCTGCGCCCGTCCGAGAGGCGGACGGCGATCTCCTGAGCGTTCTCGATGACGTGGTTGTTCGTCAAGATGTATCCGTTCGGATCCACGATGACGCCGGAACCCGACGCCCGCGCTTCCTCGCGGGGCCGTTGCTTGAAGAACCGCTCGTAGAATTCCGGGCCGAAGAACTCGCGGAAACGCTCCTGCGGGTCCCCGGGAGCGGCGCCCTCCGGCGTCTTCTTGGGCGTGGTGCTGACGTTGACGACCACGGGGGTGACGTGGTCCGCCACGGACGCGAACGCGTCCTCGAGCAGGTGGAGCACACCGGCAGCCGTGCCCGGCTGGGCGAGCGCGGTTGCCGGAACGAGCAGCAGAAATGCCAGCACGAGCGGGATCATGGCGGCCCTCCGGGCCCCAATCTTACTCGGCGACCGTGTCCTTCGCCAGAGGCATGCGCCGCAGCTCGAGCACCCGCCGGGTCGAGGCGGACACAGGGGCGAGCGCGCTCCGGCGGAGCCCCGCGATCCAGACGATCTCGGCCCCGTCCGCGCCCGCCACGACGAGCGGCAGGCTGTCGCGTTCCCAGCGCGGCACGCGGGCGTCGATCAGGAGCGATTTCAGACGGCACGCGCGCTCGCCCCCGAAGGGAACGAACCGATCGCCAGGGCGGCGGGAGCGCACGCGAAGCACGGGCGACAGCGCGTCCGCGTCGAACGCGACGCGATCCGCCGTCCGCGGCACCACGTACTCGGCGGGGCGGTCGAAGCAGCGCGCCTCGATCAGACAGCCGGCCTCGGGGAGCGACGTGAGGCCGGGGATGGCAAGGGGCCGGGGCAGGACCCGCCCGCCGCCGTGCCGCGACAGCCGGACCCGATCGCCACTCACCTCGATCGTGACGGCGCCGAGCACCAGCGGGCACCGCGGCGGCGGGTCGAGCAGGACGCGCCGGAGTCCGCGGTGGGCCCACGCGCGGAGCGGCGTGACGTGCCCCAGTCGCTCCGCCGCCATCCGCAGGACCTCGGCGGCCACGGCGCCGGGCAGCGTGGAGAGCCGCGCCCGCGAGAGCACGATCTCCCCGGCGCGGACCGGCGCCGATCCCGAGGACACCCCGGCCTGTTCCGATCCCGCCGTGGAAGCGGCGAGCGGGCCCTCGACCGCGTCCGGCCGATCGGGCGACGTGGAGGCGCCCGGGAGATCAGAACGCCGCTCAGAAAGGGGCCCGGCGCCGGCGTCCGGCCGGCCGGACGCCGGCGCCGATGTGGCCAGCTCCCGGGCAGCGTCGGCCACCACCCGGTCCAGGAGATCGCGAATGAGCGCGGCGGCGCGAGTGAGCGCCGGGACGATCGCCGGATTGTACGAGGCGGCCAGCAACGGCAGCAGCTCGTGGCGGATCCGGTTCCGCTTGAACTGCGGATCGCGGTTGGAGGGATCCTCGCGCCAGGCCAGGCCGGCGCGCGCCAGCTCCGCGACGACCTCGCTCCGGCGCGTCTCGATGAGCGGGCGGATGAAGAGGTCGCGGACGGGCGGAATCCCGGCCAGGCCGCGGGGACCGGCCCCCTCGAGCAGGCGCATCAGCACCGTCTCGGCCTGATCGTCCGCCGTGTGGCCGAGCGCCACTCGATCCGCGCCGAGCCGGGCTGCCTGCCGCCGGAGCGCGGCGTAGCGGGCCTGGCGCGCGCTCGCCTCGAGGGAGCCGCCGCCAGGCACCGCGATGCGCTCGATGGCGACGGGCAGCCCGAGCGACCGGGCCAGCGTGTCCACGAACACGGCGTCGTCGCCGGAGTCGGGCCGAAGGCCGTGATCGACGTGAACGACCGAGAGCTGGAGCCGATACTCCTCGGAGAGGACCCGGAGCGCGTGGAGGAGGCCGATCGAGTCGGCGCCTCCCGAGACGGCCACCAGGACGGCTTCGCCGCCAGCGAGCATCGCGTGGCGGCGAATGGTGTCACGGACGGCCGCGATCACGCGGTGCCTACCCGCCCTGAAGGCCGACCCAGACCTCCCCGTCCTCGAAGTGCTCCTTCTTCCACACGGGGACGGTCTCCTTGAGCGTGTCGATGGCGAAGTGGCAGGCGTCGAAGGCTTCCGCCCGGTGGGCGGCCGACACGCCGATCAGCACGCTCGACTCGCCGATCTCGAGGCGACCGATCCGGTGGAGCATCGTCACGGCCTTGACGCTCGGCCAGCGGCGGCGCAGTTCCCCGCCGATCTCCCGCATCTTGGCCTCGGCCATCGGCGCGTGGGCTTCGTACTCGAGGTACTTGACGGCCCGCCCCTTCTGCTCGTTGCGGACCACACCGGAGAAGATGACGATCCCGCCCGCAGCCGGATCGCCAACGGCCCGGGCAACCACCTCCGCTGACAGCGGCTCCTCGACGATCCTGTAGCTATCCACGCTGCCGTCCACGCCCGGCCTGTCGTCCGCCATCCCGAGGCGAGACCCCCGTGACTCGCGACGACCGAGACGTACGCGGCCGCTCGAGCCGAGCCGCGGAACTTGAAGCCGAGGCCCGCGTCGATGCGACCCAGGGCCCACCTCGGCGTCGTCTCGGCTCGCGCGCGGATCGATCTCTTTCAGCCGCCGGCTGGCTCCCGCCGCTCACCGGTGGGAACAAGCACAGCTCGTCGCCGGGGCGCAGCGTGTGACCCGGCTCGACGTAGTCGTTGCCGATCGCGAAGAGCGTGAACTGACGATATCGGGACAAGTCGGGGTGACGTTCCACGACCGCCCCCCAGGCCGCCTCGACGGTGGCGCCCTCCGGAAGATCGACCTCCAGATGTTGCCGGCCCGTGGCCTCCCGGTACCGGGCGAACAAGCGGACGGCGACCCGCACCCGTCAGCCCGGATTATTCATGGACGGCGGCAACTGGGACCGGACGGGTGGCGCGGCGGGCGGGGCGCCCCATGAGGC
>CAZWXA010000221.1:0-6633 GCA_964637755.1 uncultured bacterium
GCGTCGGCGGGCGGGCTCTCCCGCCGCGACTTCCTCAAGACGGCCGGGGTCGCGACCGGCGTCGTGCTCGGCGCCAGCCAGGTGGCGACCCGGAACCTCGGGGTCGCCTCCGTCGAGGCCGCCGGCGGGAACGAGATCTGCCGCATGGACGCCGTCACCTTGGCCGGACACATCCGAGCCAAGCGCCTGTCGCCCGTCGAGGTGGTCGAGGCCGTGCTCGGACGGATGGACAAGCTCGAGCCCGTCCTCCATGCCTTCTGCACGCCGACTCCCGACGAAGCGCGCCGGGACGCGAGGCGGCTCGAGGCCGACATCATGGCAGGCCGCCCGGTGGGACCGCTCGCCGGCGTTCCCGTCGGGATCAAGGACCTGGTGCTCACCAAGGGGATCCGCACGACCTCCGGCTCGATCCTGTACAAGGACTTCATCCCGGACGAGGACGACGTCGTCGTCGAGCGCCTGAAGGAGGCCGGCGCGGTCATCCTGGGGAAGACCAACGTGCCGGAGCTGGGCTACAGCGGCGCGAGCTACAACATGATCTTCCCGGCGACCCGGAACCCATGGAACACCGAGCGCACGTCGGGCGGCTCGAGCGCGGGCTCCGGCGCCGCCGTGGCCTCGGGTATGGGGCCGTTCGCCATCGGCAGCGACGGTGGCGGCTCCGTCCGCATCCCGGCCGCGTTCTGCGGTCTCTACGGCCTGAAGGCCTCGATGGGCCGCGTGCCGCTCTACCCCGGCACGAAGGACGAGCGTTACCCGGGCGTCTCCGGATGGGAATCGATCGAGCACATCGGGCCGCTGAGCCGGACGGTCGCCGACGCCGCACTGATGATGAGCGTCATCGCGGGTCCCGATTCTCGCGACCGCCACACGCTACCCGAGGCGAACTTCAACTGGATGGACACGTTGCGAGGTGGCCTCCGGGGGCTGCGGGTCGCCTACAGCCCGGACTGGGGCTACGCCCTCGTCGACCCCGAGGTGCGCGAGGTCGTGGGCCGCGCGGTCAAGGTCTTCGAGCGCGACCTCGGCTGCACGGTGGAAGTGGCGAATCCCGGCTGGGAGGATCCCTTCGGCCCCTTCTTCTCGCTCGTCCTCCTCGAGACGGACCTCAAGGGCATGCGGCGACTCATCGAGCAGCACGGGGACAAGATGATGCCGCACCTGGTCGAGGCGCTCCGCGCGCCCATCACCGACGAGACCTTCACGGACGCCATCATGGTGCGCAAGGCGGTCACCAACAAGGCGTGGCGGTTCTTCCGGAAGTACGACCTGCTTCTCACGCCGACGACCGCGGTCGCGGCGTTCCCGATCGGGATCCAGGGGCCGGAGACCATCGACGGGAAGAAGGCGGGCCCGTTCCAGTGGCTCCCGTTCACCTTCCCCTTCAACATGACGGGCCAGCCGGCGGCGACGGTTCCCGCGGGGTTCACCCCGAGCGGGCTGCCGGTGGGACTCCAGATCGTCGGCCGGCACCTGGACGACCCCATGGTCCTGCGGGCCTCGGCGGCATTCGAGGCAGCGGCACCATGGAAGGATCGCTGGCCTCCCATGCTGGCGCAGATGGGCTTGTAGGCAGCGGGCGAGGCGGGCGCGGGGCGGCTAGCCGGCCAGCGCCAGCGGGCGAGAGGGAGCCTCTCGCCCGCTGAGCCGCAGCCTGTGGCCGACCCGGCGGGCCGGCGGTCTCACGCGTTCTTCTTCAACCCCTCGAGCACGGCCTCGGGCCTGATGGGCATGTGCCGGACACGGGCGCCGACGGCCTTGAAGATCGCGTTGGCCACCGCGGGCCCCACGACCGTGGAGGCCGGCTCACCCACACCGGTCGGGTGATGCTCGGACTGGATGATCTCGACATCGATCTTGGGAACCTGGGACAGCCGGATCGGCACGTAGTCGTGGAAGTTGCTCTGCTCGAACGCCCCGTTCTTCAGCGTCAGCCGCTCCGACAGGATCTGGCTCGCGCCCCAGAGCGCGGACGCCTGGATCTGGGACTCGATGTTCCTCGGGTTGACCGCGATCCCCATGTCCATGGCGATCGTGAGGCGGTTGATCCGGTACCGACCGGTCGCCGGATCGACCGTCACCTCGGCGGCGCCGGCCACCCACGTCGGGCTCTGGCGCTCCTCCGCCGAGGAGACCGCGAGGCCAATGCCCGTGTTGGGGGGGAGCTGCTTCGAGCCGTACCCGGCCTTGCCGGCCGCCACCCGTAAGCAGTTGGCGAGCCGCGACGCTCCGCCGACGGTCGCGGACTCGTAGGGAATCCACGACCCATCCTTCGTCCACGGCAGCGAGATCCAGAGCCGGTCCATGTAGTAGTCCGACCCGGTGCCCGGCGCGTGGCCGGCCTTCGGGATGCCGCGGATGCTGCCCTTCCCGCTCAGCATCGACAAGCGCAACTCGAGCGGGTCTCGCCCGAGCGCGTGCGCGACCTCGTCCAGGAAGGACTCCACGACGAACAATGTGTAGGAGTTCGACACCGTGCGCAGCGCGCTGGCCTGGACCGCCCACGTGGTCTGGTCGTGGTTCCAGACCCGGACGCGGTGGTTCTCCATGGAGTACCAGTGTTCGCTACCGCCGATGGACCACTGGTCGATTTCGCGCTTGGTACCGTCCGCCGCGTCCGACTGCAGCCAGCCGCTGCCGTACTTCTTGCCGATCGAGAAGCGCGGTCCCATCCAGCCGCAGACGATGTCGTGGTTCATCGCCACCAGTTCGCCGCCCTTCAGGCCCGCGCGCAGCTTGTGGTACGTCGGCGTGCGCGGAAAGCTGGTGGCGAAGTTGGACTCGCGGGTCTGGATCAGCTTCACCGGCCGCCCCGCCTCCTTCGCGCAGTAGGCAGCCGCCAGGATCTCGTCGTAGTCCTGCTTGCCTCCGAAGCCGCCCCCGAGGAGATGCTGGTGCACGTACACTTTCAGGTCCTCCGGCTTCTTCTGCAGGACCTTGGCGAGGTACGCGGTGAGCGTCATGCGGGCGAAGGAAGGCCCCTGCGTCCCGACGTAGACGTGCCACTCGCCGTTGACCTCCTGCACGGTGGCGTTGAGGGGCTCCATGGTCGCGTGGACGACCATGTCCGTCGTGTACTCCATCTCCAGCACCTTCTCGGCCTGGCCGAGCGCCTGGTCGACGTCGCCGTCCAGCACCCACGCCGCGCTCTCGCCCGTGTTCTGGGCGAGCTGCGTGTAGGCGCGGGCCAGGTCGGCGCTGCCGAGGGAGGCGTAGGGACCGGGATTCCACGTCACCTTGAGGGCCTTGGCCGCCTTCATGGCGGCCGGGAACTTCTCGGCCAGCGCCACGACCCAGCCGGTGCACTTGCCCATCGAATCGTCGACCACGACCGCCTTGACGAAGCCGGGGATCTTCCGCGCCTCGGAGTCGTCGACGCTGACGACCTTGGAAGCATAGCGGGTGCGGGGAATCACGAGCGCGCCGTACACCATGCCGGGCAGGAAGACGTCGATCCCGTACTTCGCCTCGCCCCTCGTCTTCGCTGGGATGTCGAGGGCCGGGACCGGCTTGCCGACGAGCTTGTACTGCCCGCGCGGCTTGAGCGGGATGTTCTTGAAGTCCTCCGGATACGCGAACTTCCGGTCGATCTTCGTCCGCTGCAGGATCTCGCCGTAGGTGACGGAGCGTCCCGACACCCTGTCGGTGACCCGGCTCTCCTCGGCGGCGCAATCGGACACGTCCGCCCGCAGGAGCCCGGCACCCGCCTCGACGAGCGCGATGCGGCCGGCGGCGCCGGCCCGGGACAGGCGGTCGAACTCGGTCGTCACGCTGCTGCTGGCCACCGTGTACCCGAGGCCGTAGATCGCGAAGTTCTCGGTGCTCTCCAGCGGGGTGTCGAGCCGGACGTCGTCCCACTTCACCTCGAGCTCTTCGGCGATGATCTGGGCGAGAGCGGTTCCGACGTGCTGCCCCATCTCGGCCTTGTTCACGTGGACCGTGGTCTTGCCATCTGGCGTGATCGTGAACCAGATCGAGGGGGTGAACGAGTCCATGCCCTCGGCGGCTTCTGCCGGAGCGACGGTGCCGCCAAGCCCGGGACCGAACGCGATCCCGAGCATCACGCCCGCACTCGTGGTGGCCGAGCGCACGAGGAACTCACGCCGGCTCAGACCCTGCTCGCCGGTGCGTGCCGCTGCCGTGGTGTCCCGGGTCGTGTCAGCCATTCTTCGGGCCCTCCCTCAAGATCTCGGCCGCGCGCTTGACCGCGCCGACGATGCGCGAATAGGTCGCGCACCGGCACAGATTGCCGTCCATGGTCCCCACGATCTGCTCTTCGGTCGGGTTGGGGTTGCGGGCGAGGAAGGCCGCCGCCTGCATGATCTGGCCCGACTGACAGTAGCCGCACTGGGGCACCTGCAGCTCGATCCACGCGCGCTGGACCGCGTGGTCGTGGGAAACGTCCAGGCCCTCGATAGTCGTGATCAGTGCCCCCTCGGGCACGTCTCCGAGCGGAACCTGGCAGGAGCGCTGGGCCTGGCCGTTGATGTGCACCGTGCAGGATCCGCACAACCCCAATCCGCAGCCGTACTTGGTGCCGGTGAGCCGCAGATCCTCCCGGATCACCCAGAGCAGCGGCGTGTCTGGGGGTGAATCGGCGAAATAGCTTTGACCGTTTATCGTCAGTTGTGACATGGGCGCGCTCCCTCCTCCTGGTTCACACGTTCACGCGAGCACAGCGTGCACTTCGTACACCGCGACGAGATCCCGGGCCATGAAAGGTGTCGACCGGGGGGCTGGGCGACTGGCCTCTCCGGCCTCGCGGACGCGGTCGACGAGCCTCCGCCGGCGCGCCGAGCCGGCCAGCACCGCGGAAAGCGATCGCCGCTCCTGGCGCGAGGGAAAGACAGACCGGCTTGCCGACCTGACGGGCGACCATGCACTCCCCCGTTCGAGTGGCCCGCACGATAGCCCATCAGCTCGAGGTTTGCAACGGGGCGTTCTACCACCGACTTAACCTACGCGACGTTCCATCTCTCGTGGGAGATTCCTGCCTGTTGCAGGATCTTCTTGAGCAGGGAGACGTCGATGTTTGAGCCGTGCGGGTTCGGGATGTGGACCTTGTGTGCCCTGCGGGCCTTCCCAGCCGAGTACCCTGAACTTCCTCACCAGCTCCGCGTGCGAAGTCTGCTTCGGCAGCGCCACACTCAGGCGCTACCTCTGGTGAATCAGAATCGTAAGGTCGATCTCGTCAACGACCGGGATGTCCCGATCACGGTCGGTAAGCTTCAAGAACAGCCAGTCACGCAGCACCTCATCCAGCGTGTCCAGGCACTCCTTCGCCGACTCACCGTCCGCCCAGACACCAGGGAAGCCAGGAAGGTCTGCGTACCAGCGGCCGTCCTCAAGCCTTTCCGGCACAGCGCGGTGCATCGACACCGACACGTAGCGTTCGAGCAGCCCGGACGGCACGTAGAAGACGTCCGTCGGGTGCTCGTTGCTCCACGCCTCGCTTTCCGGCTGGGTCCTCGACGGCTGGGCCGCACTCGACGTGGCTACAGTCACGGCTGACCCCCTTCTTCCTTCTTCTTCTTGAGATTCTCGGGCGCGTTCACGATCACGATGTTCGTGGACTTCAGAACGTAGACCGGGTTCCCCTCGATGTCATACATGTCGTCGACTCGGAAGACTTCCGTCGCTACCGGCTTCAGCTTCAGGATGGCCCCGTCATCGAGCAAGTATTCATTCCAGTGCTCCCGAGCGTTTTGAAACGAGAGCTCGGTCGCATCAACTGGTTGCCCGTCCGGACCTGTGATCTGTCTCTTTCGCAAGGTCACCTCCGGAACGATCAGCAACAACGCGGCCAGAGAAGCGGGTGCGCGGTCTCGGTATCCAACTTTCGCCTTACCGCTAAGAGACTTACCTACGGCGGTAGTGCCACGCCTCGTCCCGTGGTGGCGCCCTACCGCCTCCCCCTTGTGATGGGTTCTTGCCACGACGACCGTCAATCTACCCCACGTTGTCACGGCCTCGCAGCAGTGCGCCCGAGCGTCAAGGCGGGCGGAGTTTATCACGGTTCAGGGGTCTGCGGCACCCTCAGCCGACCAGGGAAAAGCGCCCGGCGCTCGGCAGCTTCTTGCCTGTCTTCACGCGGAGGGCCCCGAGGGTCCCGTCCGGACCGGGGGGCGGGAGACCCCGCGTGCCGCGGGCGGCGCCCGCGACCGGCTACACCGCCGGCGGCACCGCGAGCGCCGCAGGCTTGAAGCGCGCCACAAAGGCCGCCTCGTCGAGGTTCGCGGCCCGCGCCAGCTCGCCCACCTGTGCGGGGTCGGCGAAGTCCTCGGGCTTGAGCCGGATCATGTAGGCGGCGAGGGTCTGGTACATCTCCGCGGTCACGTCGACGTAGCGCACGCGGATCCGTCCGGTGGCGGGGTCGATCATCTCCTGGAACGGGATCGGGACGAGCTTACCCCCCTGGATCGTCGCCACCGCCTCGCTGCCGCCCCCGAGCAGGAGCCGCGTGGCCCAGTAGCCGAGGCCCCGGCAGTACTGGATGTCGAACCCGCCGGGCGGGGCGCACCGCAGCTCGTAGCCGAGGTCCTTGGCGACGATCGACAGCTCGATGCCGCGCCCCCGCAGGCTCTCGGTCACCCGGTCCTTGAGGCACCGCGCCAGCTCCAGCTCCGACAGGCG
>CAZWXA010000222.1:0-6615 GCA_964637755.1 uncultured bacterium
CATCATCATGAGCCCCGAGAAAGCCTGGACCATGGGCTCGTAGCCGGGCTTGAGCGTGAGCGGGCCCGTGCGCCCGAACGCCCAGAGAGAGCAGTAGATCAGCCGTGGGTAGCGCGCCACGAGGGCGGCGGGGCCGAGCCCCAGCTCCTCGAGGGAGCCCGGCCGCAGATTCTGGATCAGCACGTCCGCCCCGGCGAGGTGGTCTTCGAGCCAGGTGACCGCCTGCGGATCCTTGAGATCGAGGGTGATCGAGCGCTTGTTGGCGTTGACCGCGAGGAAGCCGGGCGAGACTCCCTTCCAGAACGGCGGACCCCAGCGTCGCGCGTCGTCGCCCTCCGGGCGCTCGACCTTGATCACGTCGGCGCCCAGGTGGGCCAGGATCTCGCCGGCCATGGGGCCGGCCAGGTTCTGCGCGATCTCGACGACCTTGATGCCGGTCAGCGGGAGCATCGATCCTCCTCGGCGTGAGGTGAGGCATGGCCAGAGCGCGCGGGCCGCGAGGTCACCCCTCGCGGCCCGGCTCCGTGGCCCGGTGGTCCGCCTCCCGACCGTGCACGACCTACGGGCCGAACGTCCTCATCGCGATGTTGAACGTGTACAGGTTCTCCGTGTTGCTCTCGCGGTGGCGCGAAGGTTCGATGATCAGCCGCTTCTGCTCCGCCTTGGCGAGAAACCTCAGAATGACATCGTCCTCGTTGTGCGCCTCTCCCGCGAAGTACATCTGCGTCGTGAGAGGAAGGCTGAGGCCGCCCATGACCTTGAAATGGATATGGGGCGGGCGGACCAGCCCCGGCCCCACGGCGTACCCGCCAGGCTTGATGGTCTTGAAGGAGTACATCCCGTTCTCATCGGTGACGGCCTCGCCGAAACCGAGGAAGTTCGGATCCTTCGGAGCTGGATTCGGATCCCCGAGGTGAGCGTACCGGCCTCGCGTGTTGGCCTGCCACATCTCCACCATCGCGCCCTTGAGCGGCCGGCACGCCTGGTTCGTGACCTGGCCGGTCACGTAGATGACCTCCCCCTCGGGGAGACCGCTGGCGCCCGGCACCGCGGTGAGGTCGTTGTAGTGAGGAACGAGGGTCGTGCGGTCGTAGGAATTCATGTAGAAGGGGCCTTCGGTCTGCTGGGGCGTCTCCCGACACTGTTCGGCCAGCGCCAGTGCAGGCAGAGCGATGACAGCCCCGGATGCGAGGGCCATCCGCAGCATGTCACGTCGCGAGAGCTGTGGGTTCGGTGACATCGCGCGTCCTCCTCTCATGGTCACGTCCGTTGAAGTGCCTGTGGCCCCGCATTATCCATCAACTTGTCTTCCTGGACGACGGGTCAATGCGACCCTCGAGGCGGGAGGGGGCAGCGTCATGGGGCGAGTCAGAGGGGCAGGCCTGATGCGCGTTGACCACCGGCTGTCCGGTTGCTACCCTCGCCACATCGTCCCTCTGGTGCGCGCCCGCCGTGATGCACACCGGCAGCACGCTCGGTCGCGCGCCGGGCGGCGGCCGGGACGCGAGGCACAGGGGGGCTCGGCCACCGAGCTGGAGCCGGTGATCAACCTCGAGTCGGCGACCGCCCTCCGGCTCACGATTCTGCGCTCACTCCCCCTGCGGGCGGACCGGCTGATCCGATAGCGGGGGCACGCGCAATCGGGCATCGATTCGCTCGTGCGGCACCGAGGTTTCGGGGAGGGCCGCCTTGACGCTCGCGCCTCGCGATGGAAACAGGGAGGAAGAGGACATGATCGTGTCTCAACTGGCCTACCTCGGGATCGGCGTCAGCGATCTGCCGCGCTGGCGGAGCTTCGCCGCGGACGTGCTGGGCATGCAGATCGTGGAGGGCCCTGACGACGGCACGGTCTACCTGAGAATGGACGAATGCCACCACCGGATCGCGCTTCACCCGAGTGGCGAAGACGATGTCCTGTACATCGGGCTGCAGGCCCCGACTCACGCGGCGTACGAGACCGGCAAGGCGGCGCTGCGGGCGGCGGGCGTCTCCGTGACGCAGGGATCGCCGCCGGAGATCGCCCACCGCCGGGTCGTCGATCTCGTCAAGTTCGAGACGGGCGATCTCTCCTTCGAGCTGGCCGTCGGCCTCCACGCGCGCTGGGACCCGCCCTTCCAGCCGGCGCGCTCCATGTCCGGCTTCAAGACCGGCGTGCTGGGCTTGGGCCACATCGTCGTGCGGTCCGAGACGCCCGAGGAGAGCGTCGAGCTGCTCACCGACGCGCTCGGGTTCCGGATCTCCGACTACATCGGCACCATGGTCTTCCTGCATTGCAACCCGCGCCATCACTCGATCGCCTTGCAGCGCCGGAGCCCGAACCTGCCCCGGAGCCGCGACAAGAAGATGTGGCACTTCATGCTCGAGACCAACGCGCTCGACGACGTCGGCCGGGCGCTCGATCTCGCCGCCAAGGCGGGAACGCGGCTGGCCACGACCCTGGGCCGCCACACGAACGACCAGATGGTGTCGTTCTACGTGGTCACGCCCTCGGGCTTCGAGGTCGAGTATGGCTGGGGCGGGCGGCTGATCGACGATACCGTGTGGCACGTGACGCGGCACGACCGTGGCAGCCTGTGGGGGCACAAGGTCCAGGTCGAGCCGGCCCTGCCCGTGGCGGGGATGCCCGCGGCCAGGTAGCCTGATGGGCGAGTTCGGAATCGGGCAGGCCATCAAGCGATTCGAGGACGTCCGGCTCTTGCGGGGCGCGGGCCGGTTCCACGACGACGTCAACCTCCCGGGTCAGGCCCATGCCGTCATCGTGCGCTCGGTGCACGCGCACGCGCGCATCCTGGCCGTCGACGCCTCCGCGGCGCTCCGCGCCCCCGGCGTCCTCGCCGTCTACGGGGGCGCCGACCTCGCGCGGGACGGCCTGGGCACGATGCGCGTGACGCTCGAGCGCACGCGGCCGGACGGCTCGCCGATGTTCGCGCCGCCGCACCGCGGGCTCGCCCCGGATCGGGTTCGCTACGTGGGCGACCCCGTCGCCCTCGTCGTCGCCGAGACGCGGGCCCAGGCCGAGGACGCGGCCGAGCAGGTGCACGTCGAGTACGAGCCGCTGCCGGCGGTGACCTCGACGGCGGAGGCGATCGGCGGCGCCCCGGTGTGGGACGAGTGTCCCGACAACCTCTCCAACGTCTTCGAGGCCGGCGACCGGGCGGCGACCGACGCCGCCTTCGCGCGAGCCGCTCGCGTCGTCCGCCGCCGCTACGTCATCACCCGGG
Organism: uncultured bacterium; assembly: GCA_964637755.1. Classification (GTDB taxonomy): domain Bacteria; phylum Methylomirabilota; class Methylomirabilia; order Rokubacteriales; family CSP1-6; genus AR9. Next base: position 3,222 of record CAZWXA010000222.1, read on the forward strand.
TGCACGCACAGTACATGGAGACCCGGGGCGCGCTGGGCGTCTGGGATCCCGGGGAGGACCGGTACACGCTCCACGCGGACGTCCAGTACCCTCACCGCGTCCGGAACGCGCTGGCCACCCATATCTTCCGCATCCCCGAGCACAAGATCCGCGTGATCGCGGGCGACATCGGCGGCGCCTTCGGAACGAAGGGCTGGCAATACCCCGAGCACCGGCTCGTGCTGTGGGCCGCGCGGAAGCTCCGCCGGCCCGTCAAGTGGGCATGCGAGCGCCGCGACGCGATCCTGGCCGACGAGCACGCGCGGGACAACGTGAGCGAGGGAGAGCTGGCCCTGGACGCCGGGGGGCGCTTCCTCGCCCTCCGTGTCCGGACCCTCGCCAACGTCGGCGCCTACGTCTCGTCGGACCGGAACCTGCTCGCGACGTTCAGCAACGTGGCCACGCTCGTCGGCGTCTACACGATCCCGGCTGCACACGTCCGGGTCACCTGCGTCCTCACCAACACCAACTCGACGGCGCCGTACCGCGGGGCGGGCCGCCCGGAGGCGACCTACGTCATCGAGCGGTTGATCGACGACGCGGCCCGCGAGCTCGGGGCGGATCCGGTGGCGTTGCGCCGCGCCAACCTCATCCCGGCCTCCGCGATGCCGTACCGGACCTCGCTCGGCGTGACCTACGACTGCGGCGAGTTCGAGAAGAGCATGGACGCGGCGGTGAAGCTGGCCGGCGTCGGGGGCTTCCCCGCTCGCCGCGAGGAGTCGCTCCGGCGCGGCAAGCTGCGCGGCATCGCCGTCGTCAACGCGATCGAGCGGGCGGCGGGGCCCCAGCCCGAGTTCGCGGAGATCCGGTTCGCCCCGAGCGGAAGTGCCACCCTCCTCATGGGCACCAAGAACCAGGGGCAGGGTCACGAGACGACGTTCAAGCAGATCCTCCACGAGCGGCTCGGTCTCGATCCCGCCGAGGTGCACTACATCGACGGGGACACGGATCGGGTCGGCTTCGGCATGGGCACCATGGGCTCCCGCTCGACGGTCATCGGCGGCACGGCGCTGTGGCTGGCCTCCGACAAGGTCATCGCCAAGGGGAGGAAGATCGCCGCTCGCCTGCTCGAGGCGGCCGAGGCGGACATCGTGTTCGCCGGCGGCCGGTTCGGGGTGGCGGGGACGGACCGTGGCGTGACGATCCGCGACGTCGCCCGCGCCGCCTTCCAGCCCGCCCGGCTCCCCCCCGGCCTCGAGCCCGGCCTCTACGAGACGGGCACCTTCGCGCCGAAGCAGGACACGTGGCCCAACGGCTGTCACGTCTGCGAGGTCGAGGTCGATCCCGACACGGGCGCGGTCGCGCTCGTCAACTACGTGGTCGTGGATGACGTGGGCACCGTGATCAACCCGCTGACGCTCGAGGGCCAGATCCACGGCGGGGTGGCGCAGGGTGTGGGGCAGGCGCTCATGGAGCAGGTCGTCTACGACCCGGACTCCGGCCAGCTCCTGACCGCCTCGTTCATGGACTACGCGATGCCCCGCGCCGGCGACCTCTGCGACCTGCACGTCGAGAGCAATCCCGTCCCGACCACGCAGAACCCGCTCGGGGCCAAGGGCGGCGGCGAGGCAGGCACCGTGGGCGCCCTGCCCGCCGTCATCAACGCCGTCCTCGACGCGCTGGCGCCGCTCGGCGTCCGCCACCTCGACATGCCCGCGACGGGCGAGCGCGTGTGGCGCGCGATCCAGGACGCAAAGGCCGGAGTAGCTTGACGACGACCAACCCTTTCTCCATCGCCGGGAAGACCGCCATCGTCACCGGCGGCGGGGTGGGCATCGGCAGGTCCATCGCGCTCGAGTTCGCGCGCGCCGGCGCGGACGTGGCGGTGTGCAGCCGCAAGGTCGAGAACTGCGAGGCGGTGGCGGCGGCCGCTCGCGACCTCGGGCGCCGGTCGTTCGCCATGGCCGTGGACGTGCGCCAGGAAGAGCAGGTGAAGGCCGTCGTCGAGCGCGCCGTCCGGGAGTGGGGGCGGCTCGACGTCATGGTGAACAACGCCGGCGCCTCCTTCCGCGCCACGGTCGGGGACATCTCGCCCAATGGCTGGAACACCGTGGTGGGGATCAACCTCACCGGCTGCTTCCTGGGCTGCAAGTGGGCGGGCCGGCACATGCTCGAGCGGGGCCGCGGGGTCATCATCAACATCGCGTCCACGGCCGGCGTGTACGGCTCCACCATGATGGCGCACTACGGCGCGGCCAAGGCCGGCGTGATCATGCTCACGCGCGAGCTGGCGATGGCGTGGGGGCGCAAGGGCCTCCGCGTCAACTGCATCGCGCCCGGCCCCATCGAGACGGAGGGCTACCTCGACGTCCTCCACACGACCGATCCCGACGCCGAGCGCACGTACCGCCGCGTGGCCGCGCGGGTGGGGATGGGGCGGTGGGGCACGGTGGAGGAGATCGCCTTCCCGTGCGTGTTCCTCGCCTCCGACGCCGCCGGCTTCATGAACGGCTCGACCATCGTGATCGACGGCGGCCCGCTCGGGCGGGAAGGCGACGAGCAGGGCGAGTAGCGCGCGGCGCCGGTCCGCCGCGCCTCACTCGTCGACCGGCATCGTGACGGGCTCGCCCGCCCCGTAGAAGTTGTACCCACCGGTCGCGCCGCCCGCGGCCGGCCCGCTTACCCCCGCAGGACGTAGGAGCTGAGGACCCGGAGGTAGTTCGCGCGCTCGAAGGCCGCCGGCTCGGCGACCGACCGGTGGCTCATGCTGCCCTGCATCTGGCGGATCGACTCGTACTCGTGCGCCTCCATCCACGCGAGGAGACCGGCCCGCACCGTGGTCAGGTGCGAGATGCCGTGCTGGAGCAGGGCCGACGTCATCATGGCCACGCGGGCGCCCGCCATCATCCCCTTCAGCACGTCCTCGGCGGTGTGCACGCCGCCCGTGACCGCCAGGTCGGCCCGGACGTGACCGTACAGGATGGCCAGCCAGTGCAGGCGCAGCAGCATCTCGTAGGAGCTGGGACAGCGTGAGCATCGCCGGTGCGCTATCCTACGAGCCGTGCCAAACCGGGCGCCGGACTGGCTGAACCAAGCGACGCGCGATCTCGAGCAGGCCGAGGATTCGCGCCGCTCGGGCCGTCATGAATGGGCGTGCTTCGCCGCTCAGCAGGCGGCGGAGAAGGCGGTCAAGGCGCTTCACCTCCATCTCGGCCAGGAGGCCTGGGGCCACGTCGTGGCCAGGCTGCTCCGCGAGCTGCCGGGGCCGGCAGAGCCACCGGAAGCGTTGGTCGAGAAGGCGCAAGTCCTGGATACGTCGTACATCCCTTCCCGCTACCCCAACAGCCATCCCGAGGGGGCCCCCTACGAGCACTACGGACCTCTACAGAGCGACGAGGCGCTACGGTATGCCGGT
>CAZWXA010000223.1:0-6596 GCA_964637755.1 uncultured bacterium
CGTCAAGGACCGGCCCTTCATGGACGAGGTCATCTCCGACCTCCGGCGCGATGCGAAGTAGGGCGCCGGTGTCCCCGCTCCCCTCGCGCGCGACAAGAACCTGCTGGCGGTGGCCGCAACTCGTGTGGAGCGCCTTTGCCTCCCGAAGGGTGACGTGAGGGACGAAGGGGCCCGGCGGAGCTCCGGCGGAGCCCGGTCGCTTGACGACAGGTCCCGGTTCGCCTAGCATCCGGAGACCGATACGCGGCGCCCCGGGGGTCGCCTCCGCCAGGAAGCGACGGAGAAGGAGACAGCCATGAATCTCAGCCGTCGCGATCTCCTGGCCCTCGGCGGCCTGACGCTGGCCGGCTCCACGCTCGCCTCCACGGCATCCCGCGCGCAAACCCCGAGGCGGGGGGGAACGCTCACGCTCCGGACATGGGACCCCGCGCACTTCGATCCGATGCTCACCATCGCGTTCAAGACGCACATCCCCTACACCTTCACCCACAGCCGGCTCGTCAAGTACAAGGCCGGGCCGAGCGTGCAGCCCGGCACCTTCCCGATCGAGGGCGACCTGGCCGAGTCGTGGACGCAGCCGGACAGGACGACCTACGTCTTCAAGCTGCGGCATGGCGTGCGGTGGCACAACAAGCCGCCGCTCAACGGGCGGGAGCTGACGGCCGACGACGTGGTCTACACGGTCAACCGCTTCCTCACGCTCAAGGGCAACGCCAACACCTACATGCTCAAGCCGGTCGACAAGGTCGAGGCGCTCGACCGGTACGCGGTCAAGTTCACCCTGAAGGAGCCGTTCGCGTGGTTCCTCGACATGCTCGCCAACCCGATGGCCGTCGCCATCGTCGCTCGCGAATGCGTCGAGAAGTTCGGCGACCTCAAGAAGCCGGAGTCGGTGGTGGGAACCGGGCCGTGGATGCTCGAGAGCTACCGGCCGAACATCGGCCTGATCTTCGTGCGGAACCCCAGCTACTTCCTCCCGGGCCTGCCGTACATCGACCGGGTCGAGATGTTCGTCGACGAGGACAACGCCTCCCGCATGGCCGCTTTCCTGGCCGGCAAGTACGACCTCGGCTGGGAGTTCCCGGGGACCATCAACCGGACCGACTGGGTCCAGATCAAGGACACCCTCAAGCAGAAGCGGCCGGGGCTGCGCACGGCCGAGTTCCCCGCGAACGTGATGACCCACCTCTCGATGCGGACGGACCGGCCCCCCTTCAACGACGTCCGCGTCCGCCAGGCGATGTCGCTGGCGATCGATCGCCAGGGTCTCATCGACGCCGTCCTCGAGGGCGTCGGGGTGTTCAACCCGCCCGTGCCCGCCGCGCTCAAGGAGTGGTCGATCCCGATGGACCAGCTCGGCGACGGGGCCAGGTACTACACCTACGACCCGGCGGAGGCCAGGCGGCTCCTGGCCGCCGCCGGCTACCCGAACGGTTTCCCCGCGACGATGTGCTTCCACGGCTACGGCTCCACCGCCCTCATGGACACCATGCAGCTCGTCATCAAGTACCTCAAGGACGTGGGGATCACCGTGAAGGTCGACACCAAGGAGTATGGCGCCTACATCTCGACCTGCTTCTACGGGAAGTTCGAGTCCCTGACGTACGGGCCGCAGACAGCGTTCCTCGAGCCCGACAACTTCCTCTTCGGCCAGTACTACCCGGACGAGCTGAAGAACCAGAGCCACAGCAACGACCCGGTGGTCGCCGGCATGCTGGTGCGCCAGCGGCGGACGCTCGACGCGGCCAAGCGTCGCGAGATCATCGCTGAGATCCAGCGCTACCTCGCCCGGCAGCAGTACTACGTGCAGATGCCCTCGGGCGTCTACGTCGCGGTCTGGGACGGGGCCCTGAAGAACTACGGGCCGAACCTCGGCTTCGACTACGGCGGGCGGCTCATGGCCGCCTGGCTCGATCGTTGATCGCGTGAGGCCGCCGGCCGAGCGCGTGCTGGGGTGAGAGCGCGTGAAGGAATCGCCGTGGCGCATTCCCGGTGGGGGGTGTCGGGGAGGAGCGGCGCTCGCTCCCCCCGACGCTGACTGACCGGATGCTTCGCCGGTACCTCGCCAAGCGCCTGCTCGTCGCGGTCCCGTCGCTCCTGATCGCGTCCCTGATCGTCTTCGCGCTGCCCCGGCTGCTCCCGGGCGACGTCGTCCAGCTCATGCTGGAGGAAAAAGCCTACGCCAAGGACATCCAGGAGCTTCGCGAGAAGCTCGGGCTCACCCGCCCCCTGCACGTCCAGTACTTCGAGTGGGCCGGCAAGGTCGTCCGCGGCGATCTCGGGGAGTCGCTCTGGACCAGGCGCCCGGTGCTGGACGAGATCGGCAACCGGCTGCCCATCACACTCGAGCTCGCGGTGCTGGCGACGACCATCGCGCTCGTGATCGCCATCCCGATCGGCGTTGTCTCCGCCGCGCGCCAGGACACGCTCCAGGACTACGTCGCGCGCAGCGCGGGCATCCTCGGGCTCTCCGTCCCCGGCTTCTGGGTGGCGACGCTGCTCATCGTCCTGCCGTCGATCTGGTGGGGCTGGCGGCCAGTCACCGGGTTCACGGAGTTCTCGAGCGATCCGCTCGGCCATCTCCGGCAGATGCTGCTGCCCGCGCTCATCCTGGGCGTCGCCGCCGCCGCGGCGCTCATGCGCCTCACGCGCGGCATGCTCCTCGAGGTGCTCCGCCAGGACTACATCCGGACCGCGTGGGCCAAGGGGCTGGCCGAGGGCTGGATCGTCCTCAAGCACAGCCTCCGGAACGCCATCATCCCGGTCGTGACCCTCCTCGGCACGCAGATCCCGCAGATCATCGGCGGGACCGTCATCATCGAGACCATTTTCGGCCTTCCCGGGATGAGCCGCTTCCTCTTCGACGCGATCAACCAGCGGGACTATCCCGTGATCCAGGGGGTGAATCTCGTCGTCGTCTCGTTCGTCGTGCTGGTCAACCTGGGCGTCGATGCGCTCTATGCCGTCCTCGATCCCCGAATCCGCTACTAGCCTCGAGAATTCGCGAAGGATGAAGGAAAACAGGGTCTCTCGCGGGTGCAATAGAAGCGGTGTTGGGACGCTTCGAGGCACTCACACGAGAAGGCGCGATGGCTACAGACTGTGTACCGCAAGTCACGTTCAGATTCGATTCGACGAGGAAGCCGGTCGTGGCCGCCTGCGCCGGGCGGAGCCGGCACTCGCTCGATGTCACCCCTAGAGGTTCCCAGACTCGCCGAAAAGCGTCCCTCGCCTGCCGGGGCCCTGCCCGGGACTGCGCGCGCGGAGCCCGCCCCGGGCGCCCGCGAATCTCTCGCGGGGCGAGCCCTCCGCGCGGCCGCTCCCGTGGCGCGGTTCGTGTGGCGGAAGCCGCTGGGGGCGCTCGGGGGCCTGATCGTCGTCGCCATGCTCGTCATGGCGGCGTTCGCGGAACAGATCGCGCCGTACCAGTACGACGAGATCATCCGCGGCGCGCGGATGCGGCCGCCGAGCGCGGCCCACTGGCTCGGCACGGACAACCTGAGCCGGGACATGTGGAGCCGGATCGTCTACGGCGCCCGCGTGTCGATCACCGTCGGCTTCCTGACGATCGGGCTCGCGACCCTGGTCGCCACCGCGCTGGGCGTGTCCACCGGCTACTTCGGCGGCGCCTATGACCTGATCGCCCAGCGCGTCGTCGACGCCTGGCTCTCGTTCCCGTATCTCATCATCGTGCTCTCGGTGATGGCGGTGCTCGGCCCGGGACTCCTCAACGTGGTGCTGTCGCTCTCGCTCATCATCACCGCCACCAGTTCCCGCGTCATTCGCGGCGCGACGATCGCGGTGGCGCAGCACCCGTACCTCGAGGCCGCGCGGGCCATGGGCTGTGGCCACACGCGCCTCCTCGTGCGCCACATCCTGCCGAACGTCACGGCGACGATCATCATCCTGGCGACGATCGGGCTCGGGGCCGTGATCCTGGCGGAGTCCGCGCTCTCGTTCCTGGGTTTCGGCGTCCCGCCGCCGTACCCGTCGTGGGGCGCCATGCTGTCCGGCTCCGGCCGAACGTACATGTTCCGGGCGCCGTGGATGGCCGTCTGGCCCGGTGTCGCCATCTCCCTCGCGGTCTTCGGCTTCAACATGCTCGGCGACGCGCTGCGCGACGTCCTGGACCCCCGCCTCCGCGGCTCCTAGCCTAGCCGGATTATTCATGAACGGCGGCAACTGGGACCGGACGGGTGGCGCGGCGGGCGGGGCGCCCCCTGAGGCGAGCCGGGGGACCCCACACCGGGCGGGGATGGCGAGCCGAATGGGGCTGCCCGCCGTGACAGGACTCGTCCGCCTCTCGGGTGATCCGTTCAGGAGAGTGAAGGGCAAGCGCGGTCGTGTACAGGACCGGCGGCGCCCCACCGTTTCCGCCCTTTCGGGCCGGTGTCCATTCGCCGACTGGTCCATTTCACGGCGCGCTGAATGGTCCGGGCTAGTCTAGCGAACGCGCTCCCAGACGAGGCGGGCCGTCCACTGCGTGCCGCCTCTCAGGAACGGCGGGCTCCGCAGCGTCAACCGATCTCCCGAGAGATCGAAGAACCGCTTCTGCTCGCTCCCGACCCAGTTCGGGAACAGGCTCACGTCCGGCCGGTGGACGATGAAGCCGTCGTGGACGGCGTACGTGCCGCAGTAGGCGATGTACGTCTCGTACGCCGCGCGCTTCTCTTCCGGGGAGCCCACCAGGATGTCGCCCGAGGCGAATCGTCGGCGGTCGGGCGCCGAGATCTGCACGCACATGCGACCGGTGGGGTCGTACATGATCCACCCGCGTGCGCCGCCGCCCAGAGGCGGATCCGCGACCTCTCCATGTCCGCCGTCGAACGTGTAGGAGAGCAGCGTCCACGTACCGGCGAAGTTCTCTGTGCCACCCTCGCTCCTGACCAGCCCCGCCAGAGCCAGGACGGCGAGGAACGCCACGGGGCCGACCGGGCCCTTGAACATCATTCGCATGGTTCTGCTCCCGTTCTCACCCGGCGCCGCGCTGTGTCCACCATCGGCTCCCCCATCGCCCAGTGAATGGCGTTGAAGATGTCCGTTGCCTGATCGAGCGGATCCACCACCTCGCGCACCTCGATGACTTCAGCGGTGAACCTCGGCCCGGACCTCGTCGCCGGGGCGGGTGATGCCAGGATCACCCGCGCGTCGCTGGCTCCCCAGCCCCGATAGTCGAACGCGATCACGAAGTACCCGGCCCCGGCGAAATCGAGCGCCTGAGGCCGGAGCAACGCCGCGGTGCCACCCCAGCCATGGGACATGATGTGCGAAGACGGACGACGCGCTGAGGCGGATCTACGGCCGCGCCGCACGTCCCATGAGCGCCGCGACCGCGTTCGCCAGCGGATCGCCCGAGGCCTCGAGCCCGGCGCGCACACCGACCTGGTCGGCGGCACTCCGGTTCTGGCTGAGCTTGGCCTTGCCCTCGAGCCGCTCGATCGGGATCTCGAACGCGACGATCGCCCGGATCATCCGCCAGACGTACTCCTCGGTGAGGGACTCGAACGTCCAGGGGTTCGGTCGCCCGGATTCATAGGTCCGGGTCAACCGGGCAAGGAGTGCCGTGACGCGCGCAGGGTCCTCGAGGACAGCGGGTACGCCGTAGGCGTGCACGGCCACGTAGTTCCAGGTCGGGACGCTCGGGTGCGCCTCGTACCAGGTGGGCGAGATGTAGGCGTGAGGCCCCTGGAACACGGCCAGTGCCGGCCGGCCGGCCGTGAAGACCCGCCACTGCGGGTTGGCGCGGGCCACGTGGCCCAGCAGCGTGCCGAGGGGACCCCGGCGCTCGTCGAGCAACAAGGGCGCGTGCGTCGCGAACGGCACGCCGCCCGCGTCGACCGTGACCAGAGTGGCGAAGCCCTCCGCCCGGATCAGCGCGTGGCACCACTCGGGCTCAGAGGTCTCGAACGCTTCCGGAACGTACATGGCCGGGTGTGATGGTACCCGACGACATCACCCCGGGGCCAGCCGCGCGTTTTCGGCCCAGGGCAAACGCCGGGAGTGTCGCGCCCCTGACGGCGTTCTTCTCCCCCCACTCCCGGGCGAACCGGTCGAACCACTGATCGCAGGAGGGAATGACGTGGCTGCTTTCCACCTGCCGGCAACCGGCGTACCATGAAGTCGTGCCGATGATCCCGTCCCGGACGACGCGACGATGGAGCGGCCTCGCCGGCCTCGTCCTGGCAGCTGCCCTGGGCACGGGCACCGCCGCGGGACAGGGGAAGTTCCACATCACCCACACCCGCGACCTGGGCGAGACCGATCCGGACCACATCGTGCTGAGGGGCACGGTCACCAACGAGGATCGGCGCGACGTGGTGAACGTCTATCTCACGGCGGAGGCGCTCGACGCCGCGAGTCGGGTGGTCGCCAGTGGCGTCACCTACGTGGGCCCCGCGATCCAGAGGTCCGCGAGCGTCGCCTTCGTCATCAAGGTGCCGCGGGTCCAGGGGATCAAGTCCTTCCGGGTGGCGGTGACCTCGTTCCGGTACGGGTTGACCGCGATCCGGTAGGGAGGGAGCGGAGACACCCCCGTTCGCCTCAGGGCCCGTGAACGAATCGGGCTCGCGGGTTCCCGTTGGGGGGTGTCGACTCAG
>CAZWXA010000224.1:0-6579 GCA_964637755.1 uncultured bacterium
CGCGACGACTGCCGACGACTGCCCCGGAAGCCTCCCGAGGGCTGTCCTCGCCCGTTCTCCCGTCGAGCCTGAAGCGAGCTGTGGCAAGTCCAGCGTCTGCACTTGGAGACAGTAGTCAGGGGAGTCGATGACGGCGTAGAGTCGGGAGTGTCGGGGGGGCTCGATCTCGCTGAAGGGATGAGGCGGGAGGCTATACTGTGCGCGGGAAGAGCGTCTCCACGGGGAGGGATGGAGTGGGGAGGAAGCCTGGCACCACTGGGTCTACGGCGCAGTTGGCGCTGCCACCGGCGACGCTGGAACCGGTGGACAGCCTGCTTCTCGACCTTCGGAACCCCCGGCTGGACATGGCCGACGTGAGCATCGAGGCCTCTCAGGAGGAGATCCTCAAGGTTCTCTGGCGAGAGATGGCAGTGGACGAGATTGCCCTGTCCATCGCCGCGAACGGCTTCTTCACCTACGAGCCACTCTTCGTTGCCGAAGACAAGGGGCGGCTGGTCGTCATCGAGGGGAACCGCCGTCTCGCGGCCGTCCAGCTCCTGCGGGATGCCGAGCTCCGGAAGAAGGTCGGGGCCACAGACCTTCCCGCGCTGTCCGCCGAAATTCGCCGCCAGACGGACAGGCTTCCAGTCATCCGGTGCACCCGGGAGGGGGTCTGGCAGTTCCTCGGCTTCAAGCACGTCAATGGTCCTCAGAGCTGGGAATCCTACAGCAAGGCCCGGTACATCGCCTGGGTGCGCAACGAACTTGGCGTGCCCCTGAGCGACATCGCCCGGCAGATCGGTGATGCCCACTCGACCGTCGTTCGCCTCTACAACGGGCTCATGACCCTGCAGCAGGCGGAGGCGCGCAAGGTTTACGACTCCGACGACAGGACCCGACGGCATCTGAACTTTTCCCACCTCTACACGGGCCTGAAGTACCCAGGCATCCAGTCCTTTCTCGGGATCACGCAGGAGTCCTTCGAGAAGCCGCACCCCGTTCCTGCCAGAAGGCTCAGGAACCTCGGGGAACTGTGCGTCTGGCTCTTCGGCAGCAAGTCGAAGAACCAGCAGCCGATCGTTCAAAGCCAGAATCCAGACCTTCGCATCCTGGACGAGGTGCTCCAGACGGAGAGGGGTGTCGACGCCCTCCGTCAGGGTCTCCCCCTGCGAGTTTCCCAGGAGATCGCGCAGGGTGATGAGCGAATTTTCCGCGAAGCGCTCGTGGCGGGAAAGCAGGCATTGCAGAAAGCGCGCGGCACCCTGCTGACGGGCTTCGGGGGCAGGGCCGACCTCCTGTCAATGGGAAAGGAGATCAAGCTGCTCGCCGAGGACATCTACGACGAGATGTCCAGTCGAGCCGTTCGTTCCAGGGGTGAGGGCACAGCGCGCACGGGCCGATGAGGGAGTCCTTCATCGAGGTCCCCTCAGCCTCCGACCCTCGCGAAAGGCTCGCCGACTGGCTCGAGCTGCAGGCTATCCGCGCTGCTGACCACAACAGCTCCCTGGAGGATCTCGTCAGAGTCATCCGCCGATCAGGCTCCACGGAGGGCTTGAGCACGGGCGACGAGCTCGACCGGGACACGGGATCGGAAGCGAGTCAGGCGGTGGCGGAGGACGCGTTCGCAGAGATCGAGGATCGGCTTCAGGCCTGTGGTGCCGCGGCGGCTTACCCCTTCGAGGTCGGCAGGGGGTTCATCCAGTTATGGGACGGCTTCGAGAGGTCGGCCTACGTGTTCCAGCTCCTCCTGACCTACTCCGGGCCGATGCTGGGGACTCGGCGCCGCCGGGAGTCGAGGGCCGAGGTCATCTTCGAAGACATCTGTGTCGAGGCAGCGCAGTCGTACTTCGGCGGACGAGAAGTCGGCGGGCGGGCGTTGGGCTTCGGGTTCCCGAGGCAGCGAGCGCACGCGAGCTTCCCGAGGGCGGTGGCCTTCTTGTGCTCGGAGCTTGGTGAGGGCGGGGGCTGTTCTGACATCGGAACGAGGGCCCGGCCAGCGGACGCCAAGCTGGATGTGGTTGCCTGGCGTGACTTCCTGGACCTGCGCGAGGGCAAGCTCATCGGCTTCGGCCAGTGCGCAGCGGGCAGCAACTGGAAGGACAAGATCAGCGAACTCGACCATGAGGCCTTCTGCAAGAAGTGGCTGCGGGAAGCCCTGGCGGTGAACCCGGTCCGGATGTTCTTCTTGCCGCGCAGGCTCGCGCGGCCCGAATGGCGTCACACTGCCATCGACGGCGGAGTGCTCTTTGACCGATGTCGGATTTCCCACCATGCGGGTAGGCTGTCCGACGGTCTCTCCGAGCGTGTGGCCTCCTGGACGCGGGCTGCGATGCGGACGGCGCTGCGCCAGTGAGACACCGGTTTCACGCGCTGTGCCCGTACTTCGCGATGTTCCCCGAGGACTTCGCGGCTCGGTGGATCGAGCGGCTGTCAAAGCCGGACGAGGTGTTGCTCGATCCCTTCTGTGGCCGAGGGACCCTTCCCTTCCAGGCGCTTCTGATGGGGCGCCGGCCGGTCGGGTGTGACGTCAACCCCGTCGCCTACTGTGTGACCCGGGCGAAGACCAGCGCGCCGTCCCTGCCGGCTCTACGACGCCGTATGGTGCTGCTCGAGGCTGCGTACGACCCGGCAGCATGGGAGGTCGGGCGCCGCCGCCTGCCCGAGTTCTTCAGGGTGGCGTATCAGCCCAACACGCTCCGTCAACTCCTCTTCCTGCGGCAGCACCTGAAGTGGCAGCGGTCGGATACCGATTCGATGATTGCCGCGGTGGTGCTGGGAGCACTTCACGGCGAGAGCAATCGCTCACCCTCGTATCTCAGCAACCAGATGCCACACACCATCAGCACGAAGCCGGGTTACTCGGTCCGGTACTGGCGGCGCCACGGGTTCAGCGCTCCCCGGCGAGATGTTTTCGCGCTGGCACGGGCCCACGTGGACTTCCGCTACGCGAGCGCCCCGCCGACAGGCCGAGGGATCGCTCTGCACATGGACATGCGGGACCTGCCGCGCGTGATCGCCGACCTTCCTGGGCCGATCAGGACGGCCATCACCTCGCCGCCCTACCTCGATGTCACGCGGTTCGAGGAGGACCAGTGGCTGAGATTGTGGTTCCTGGGAGGGCCACCGTATCCCTCCTACGGGCGGGTCTCACGGGACGACCGTCACAGCTCGACGGAGGGGTACTGGAGCCTGATCGCCGACTTCTGGCGCATGCTCGGGCTCGTCCTGGCGCCACGCGCGAACGTCGTCGTCCGCATCGGTGCCGTGAGATGGGACCCCGAGCAGCTCGTGCGTGCCTTGACCGGGACTTCGGTGGCGGCCCGTCGGAAGGTCCGGCTGGTGCATCGGGAGGTCACGCAGATCAAGAGACGGCAGACGCCGGTCTTCAGACCCGGCGCCCGTGGCTGCAAGGTGGAGGTGGACTGTCACTTCGCAATGGTTTGAGGTTCCAGGAGCCTGATGGTCGTGGTCTCGGACGCGATCCGACAGGCGCGGGCGGCCTTGGGACCGGATCGCGCGGTGTCGGCGCTCGGCAGCGTCCGACCGTGTCGCGCGGGCAGGGCGACGCGCTCGGCGAAGCCACCTACCCGCACGCAGCGCGGGCACTGGCTCACGCGGCCCGCCTGGCACTCGGCGCACTCGCCGCAGCCGTAGGAGGGTTCGCAGGCCACGGGGCGCCCCAGCAGACGCCGGTTGACGCCCCGGCCCACCTCGCGCACGACGCCCGAGTACTCGTGGCCCAGCACCAGCGGCGGGGTCCACGGGAAGAGCCCCTGGGTGGCGTGGATGTCGGTGCCGCAGATGCCCGCGGCGTGGATCTCCACCACCACCTGACCGGTCCCCGCGACGGGATCGGGTGCCTCGTCGAGGGTGAAGCGGCTCTCGCCCCGCCAGGTCGCGACTTTCATGGCGCCATGTCGTCCCTTCCGCCGGCGGTGATCGCCGCCGCCGCCCTTCATACACCAGGCGGGGTGAGCCTGGCTCGGAAGCGCGAACGGCTCCGGAAGCCTCCCGCGGGCTGTCGCCGCCCGTTCTCCCGTCGAGCCTGAAGCGAGCTGAGCCCCCCAGCGCCCGGTGTCCAGGACATCGGCAGTGCAGGAGACGCAGGCGCCCTTCGCGCCGTGAACGCTGCCACGCTGCGGGTTCTATGGGGTGCTGCGTCGGGAAGGCTCGCGGCAGGAACGGCCGCCGCCCTAGATCAGGCCGATGCGGGGATCCCCTCGCCCCGCGGTGCCTGCGTCTCGCCCGCTGACACCTTGGTGTTGTCTCGGTTCGCGCTAAACGTGAGTGCACGAACAGAGACACCTCGCGGTAGAATTCATCCGGCGTTGTCGCGCAACACGTGAGGGCAACCCGCGCGCGGGCGCCTTGCATATCGCGGCAGGGGAATGCGGACCGAAAGGCGAGGAGCCTAGCCGGCGCCGGATGAACGTCTTCGAGCTCCGCCAGCGGCTGGTCGCGGACTACAGGAGCTACATCCAGAGCTTCCTGGACGTCGCCGACCCGCGCATCCGCGACCACGTGGCCGAGGGCTTGGCCGCCGGTCTCCTCTGGCCCGACCCCCTCATCCAGCTCAACCCCTCGTTCGAGCCCGGGGCGACGATCGACGACCTGGTTCGGCAGGGCGTGCTTCACCCCGAGTGCGCCCGTATCTTCCGCATCGACAAGGTGGCCACCGCGGGCGAGGGGCGCGCGCTCCACCTGCACCGTCACCAGGCGGAGGCCATCGAGACGGCCCGGTCACGGCGGGCGTATGTGCTGACGACAGGTACGGGCTCGGGCAAGAGTCTGGCGTACGTGGTGCCCGCCGTCGATCACGTCCTGCGCGCGGGCAGCGGGCGTGGCATCCAGGCCGTGGTCGTCTACCCGATGAACGCGCTGGCCAACAGCCAGCTCGGCGAGCTGAAGAAGTTCCTTTGCGACGGCTATCCCGACCAGAGGGGCCCGGTTCGCTTCGCCCAGTACACCGGTCAAGAGAACGAGGACCAGCGCCGCGAGATCATCGAGCGCCCTCCGGACATCCTGCTGACCAACTACGTGATGCTCGAGCTACTGCTCACGCGCCCCCGCGAGCGCGGGCTCATCCGCGCCGGCCGCGGCCTCCGGTTCATGGTGCTCGACGAGCTGCACACCTACCGGGGCCGGCAAGGCGCGGACGTGGCGCTGCTCGTCCGGCGGGCGCGCGAGGCCTTCGAGGCGCCGGCGCTCCAGTGCGTGGGCACATCGGCGACGCTCGGCGGCCGCGGCAACTACGACGAGCGTCGGGTCGAGGTCGCCCGTGTCGCCTCCCTCATGTTCGGCGCCGAGGTCCGGCCCGAGGACGTGATCGGCGAGACGCTCCAGCGGGCGACGCCCGAGCGTGACCCGGGAGATCCCGCCTTCGTTGCCGAGCTCCGCGCCACCCTTACCACGCGGGACCGCCAGCCGCCCACGTCGTACTCGGGCTTCGTCGCCGATCCCGTGTCGAGCTGGATCGAGAGCGTCTTCGGCGTCACGCGCGAGGCGGGCACTGGTCGCCTGGTGCGGAGCGAGCCGCGAAGCCTGCGCGGTGAGCGTGGCGCGGCGAGCGAGCTGAGCCGCCTCACCGGCGTCGGCGAGGACCAGTGCACCTCCGCCATCCAGCAGTGGCTCCTGGGGGCCTACCGGGCCGAGCGCAACCCGGAGACGGGTTTCCCGCTCTTCGCCTTCCGGCTGCACCAGTTCATCACGCGTGGACAGACGGTCTACGCCTCGCTCGAGCCAGAAGCTACGCGCTATCTCACCGTGCGGCCGCAGCAGTACGTCCCTGGAGATCGAGACCGCATCCTGCTGCCGCTCTGCTTCTGCCGGGAGTGCGGCCAGGAGTACTACTCGGTGAGCCGCCAGGGAAGCGGCCTCGAGACCGTCTTCGTTCCGCGCGACATCAGCGATCCGTTCGACCAGTCGGAGGGTGATCCGGGATTTCTCTACCTGAGCTCGAAGACGCCCTGGCCGGTGGATCCGGCCGGAGAAATCGAACGCGTGCCGGAGGACTGGACGGAGATACGGAACGGCGTGCGGCGCATCCGGCTGGACAGGCGCAAGGTCTGCCCACACCCCGTGCGCGTCGGCGCGAGCGGCAAGCGCGCCGACGACGGCATCGAGGCGCACTGGATTCCGGCCCCGTTTCGTTTCTGTCTCGGCGCCGACTGCGGGGTCAGCTACGGCTTCCGGGTGATGTCGGACGTGACCAAGCTCGCCGTCGTCGGCGCCGGGGGCCGGAGCACCGCGACCACCACGCTGAGCCTCTCGGCGATCCGCCACCTCCGCCGCGACGGCTCGCTGCCCGGGCAGGCACGCAAGCTTTTGAGCTTCACCGACAACCGGCAGGACGCCTCGCTCCAGGCGGGCCACTTCAACGACTTCGTGGAGATCGGGCTCCTGCGCTCGGCGCTTCACCGGGCGTGCCGCGGGGCCGGAGCCGATGGGCTCACCCACGACATCCTCAAGCAGCGCGTGTTCGAGGCGCTCGCGCTGCCGTTCGACCACTACGCCCAGGACCCCGCCGTCCGGTTCCAGGCCCAGGAGGATGCGCGCTTCGGCCCATCATGATCAGTCAGATCGGTCCATCGCGATCACCAG
>CAZWXA010000225.1:0-4344 GCA_964637755.1 uncultured bacterium
GGGTGGGGGAGCGGTTGCTTGCTGACTACCGTCACCACACGGAGCGGGTGCGAGGGATATACGAGGCGACCTTCGCTCGTTACATCCGAGGAAAATCGGATGCCCAGCGGACAGATCGCCGGCCCGTCCATAATGTCTAGATTGTTGCTTCCTCTCGAGCGTGTGGATGGATTTGCCTTGCCTGCTCGTTGAGCCGATTGTAATACTCTAGGGGCGCGGTTGATCAGTCGCCGACAACCTGGCTGAAAGCGAAGAGATTTTGATGACTTCACCCGAAATCATCCGAGACGTGGTCGTCGTGCTGCCGGGAATCATGGGCAGTACACTGGCTAAGAAGGGCTCGCTCGTCTGGGCACCGTCGGCTGGTGTGGTCCTCCGCGCAATTGCGACCTTCGGAAACAGCATCCGTAAACTCACGCTACCTGCCGGCATCGGCGACGCCCACCCGGACGATGAGGTCGAGCCGGTAGCGCTCATGCCAGACCTGCACCTGCTGCCTGGGATCTGGAGCGCCAACATCGGTTACGACGTGCTGCTCGATTGGCTGCGCACCCGGTTCCACCTGATTGAGCCGGCGTCTACTGACCCGACGCGCATCCCCAACCTGTTGCCCGTCCCTTACGACTGGCGGCTCTCCAGCCGCTACAATGGCCGGCGGCTCAAGGGGATCGTCGAGCCCGCGCTCGAGCGGTGGCGGTCCCAGGGCGAGCCCTTTGCCGAAGCCAAGCTGATCTTCGTCTGTCACTCGATGGGCGGGCTCGTGGCGCGCTGGTACATCGAGAAGGAGGGTGGTGCGGCCCTCACCCGTAAGCTGGTTACCCTGGGCACGCCGTACCGGGGCGCGCTGAACGCCCTGGATCAACTCGTCAATGGCGTCCGGAGGGGCATCGGACCTCTAGGGCTCGACCTTACGGCCTTTGCTCGTAGCCTGCCCTCGGTCCACCAACTCCTGCCCGAGTACGCCTGTATTGAGTCAGCTGGCGGCCTCCTCAAAACCACCGAGACCGCGTTGCCCGAACTCGACACTTCCATGGTGACCGATGCCATGCGCTTTCACGATGAGCTGGACCAGGCGGTCGGCGTCAGTCCCGCCGGCGTCTATGACCATCACCCAATTGTGGGTATCCGCCAGACGACCCCCACCACGGCCCGAGTCTCCGGCAGCTCGGTGGAACCCGTCGAGACGATCGGCGGGGAGGACGAGGGGGGAGACGCCACGGTGCCCCGCCTGTCGGCCATCCCGAAGAAGGAGCGTCCCGATAGCCCGATCATCCGATATGTTGCTGACCAGCACGGATCGCTTCAGAGCAACGCGGCCGTGCTTGATGAGCTCGAGGGCATCCTCACGGGCAAGCCCACGATCTACCGGGCCGCTCCCCGGGTTGAGCTCGGCGTACGGGCCGAGCCGCTCGTGCTCGCCGGCGAGAAGGTGGCCATCGAGGCGACCGTGATTGGCGGGGAACGGTTGGCGCTCGAAGCCCGCGTGCTGAACGAACGGAGAAAGGTTGTCCGCACCGCTGCGCTTCGGCCATCCAAAGGCGTCCATCGTGCCCAACTCGAACCCCTCCCGCCCGGCGGGTATCGGGTGGTCGTGGGCGGCGTGGGTTCCACCGCCTCGAAGGTCGCTCCCGTCACCTGCACCGTGCTCGTCTGGGGCCAGGAGGGGGCGTGATGGACGACAACGCCACCGACCGGCCGACGCGCATCTACGTAGGAGTCGGCATCGGCACCTACGACAACTATGGGACGCTGCCGCAGGCAGTCTCCCAGGTCGTAGACGTCGCTGGGGTTTTTAAGGGGTACGGGTATGAGGTCCGCGTGATCAAGGACCTCAGCCGCGGGAATACGATTCCCCAGTTAGACGAAAAACTGCCGCCGGACGTGATGCCTCGCGGAGGTTGCCTGGTAATCCTGTGGTCAGGTCACGGCGAGCCCACCTCCACAGGCGAGTTACACCTCATTGCCAGGGACACCGCACGCCGCCAAGAGGCAGCGATCACGGCCGAGCGCGTGACAGGCATGGCCGCCCGCACGGGCGCCGGTCAGATCCTCCTGATTCTCGACACTTGCCACTCCGGCACTGGCGCACTGTCGGCCGCCGACGTAGCGGACCGCGTGCTGCGGGAGGTGCCGCCGGACTCGCCCCGTGTGTGGTTCGGGGTCGTGGCGTCGGCTATGGACTTCGAGCGCTCCAAGGACGGCGTTTTCGGCGCGCGGCTGCTCAAGCTCCTCCGCCAGGGCCCCGACGGTCCAGAGCTCAAGCTGCGGTGGAGTTCCCACAGCGCCGGGGTGCGGGGCGACGACTTGATCGACGCCCTGCAAAAGGAATGGGACGATCCTGATCAAAGTCCGAAGGGCGCATCGACCGGCAACGCATGGGCGATGTTTCCGAACCCCCTGTACGACCCCAACGCCCCTGAGCGGGTCGTGGAGCACCTGCTCCTCGCCGCACGGGGCGTGGAACCCGGCGAGGAGGGTTTCTACTTCACGGGCCGAGCCGCCCAGCTCGAGCGGATCGTCACCTGGATGGGCGCTGGAAAGCCCGGGGTATTCGTGGTCACCGGGCCGCCCGGGAGCGGCAAGTCCGCTATCGTCGGCCGCATCGTGAGCCTCTCAAACCCTGGAGAGCGAGCCCGGCTACTCACCCAAGGTCCCCTCGAGCACGCTGACCCCGGCGAAGGGTCGGTTCACGCCCACGCCCGGGGCGTCACGGCTGAGCGGGTGGTCGAACTGATTGACGAGCAGCTCGTGCAGCGAGGTGTGCTGCAGCCACACGTCAGCGGACGCCGCAACCGAGGTGATCTCCTGGGTGCCATCCAGCGCAGCCGAAAACGCCCCGTGATCGCCGTGGACGGGCTCGACGAAGCGGGCTCCGAGGCGTGGCGTATCGCCGAGGACGTGATCCGTCTTCTGGCCAGCGTGAGCCTGATCATCGTGGCCACGCGTGAACTGCCTCCCAGAGGCAGTGGGTTTTCCCTCGTGCAGACCTTGGGGGGAAACGAGATCGCAGACCTCGGCGATGAGGCTATAAGGCAGCAAACCCAGACCGACGTCTGCGGCTACGTGGCGAAGCGACTGGGCGGGATCGGGTAACGAGCGATGGACGTGGCGAAGGTGGGCGACGCAGTCGTCCGGCTGGCTAGGGAACAGCGCGAGGGGCTGTTCCTCCTCGCCCGCGTTGTTACCGCCCAGCTCCGCTCTACGCCCATCGACACCTCCCTGCCGGGCTGGGAGCGATTACTCGACCGGAGTATCGAGGCAGCCTTTGACCGCGACCTGTCCCATGTGGGCCCGCTGCGCCGAGGAGACCAGGAGCTAGACCAGGCGGCCCGGGAGCTGCTCACTGCGCTTGCCTGGGGCTACGGCACCGGTCTGCCCGACGATCTCTGGCCCATCGTTGCAACGGCTCTCTCACCGACTGATACGACCTATCAGCGGCCCGACGTGTTCTGGCTGCTTGCACAGGCCGGTCGCTACGTCATTGAAGACGGCGAGGGAGGGCGGGCCGTCTATCGTCTGGCCCACCACCGGCTTTCGGAACACCTCCGCCGTCAACCTAGGGTGGTCCCGGAACGGGAGGAGCGGGAACGCCAATCTGCCAAGGTTGCCCGTGCCTTGGTGGATGCGTACCTTCAGCGCCTGGCCCAAGGCCAATCCCCGCAGACTCCATCCTACCTCTGGCGATACCTCTGGCGGCACTGCGCCGATGGAGGCGACGCGGGGATCGATGCCCTGCGGGAGCTTTGCCAATGGGACGAGGCTGCCTTCCGCCCCGACCTCGCCATGGCACTCAATAACCTCGGCAGCCGCTACAGCGAGGTGGGACGCCGGGAGGAGGCCGTGGCCCCCACGGAGGAGGCGGTCCAGATCTACCGGCAGCTCGTAGCCACCAACCCCGCCTTCCTCCCCGACCTCGCCGGGGCACTCAATAACCTCGGTGTCCGCTACAGCGAGGTGGGACGCCGGGAGGAGGCCGTGGCCCCCACGGAGGAGGCGGTCCAGATCTACCGGCAGCTCGTAGCCACCAACCCCGCCTTCCTCCCCGACCTCGCCGGGGCACTCAATAACCTCGGTGTCCGCTACAGCGAGGTGGGACGCCGGGAGGAGGCCGTGGCCCCCACGGAGGAGGCGGTCCAGATCTACCGGCAGCTCGTAGCCACCAACCCCGCCTTCCTCCCCGACCTCGCCGGGGCACTCAATAACCTCGGTGTCCGCTACGGCGAGGTGGGCCGCCGGCAGGAGGCGGTGACAGCCGCCGAGGAGGCGGTCCAGATCTACCGGCAGCTCGCAGCCACCAACCCCGCCTTCCTCCCCGACCTCGCCGGGGCACTCAATAACCTCGGT
>CAZWXA010000225.1:4444-6559 GCA_964637755.1 uncultured bacterium
CCAGATCTACCGGCAGCTCGCAGCCACCAACCCCGCCTTCCTCCCCGACCTCGCCATGGCACTCAATAACCTCGGTACCCACTACAGCCAGGTGGGACGGGGTGCAGATATCGACGATGTGTGGGAGGATGGACTCCGCTCCCTGGCGAACCCAAGTGACAAGACCTTCCTGCTTGTTCGGCGGGCTAAGGACCGTCCGCCCGGGGACCAGGCGGCCGTGAAAGATCTATTGACGGCCCAGTCCATCGTTCCCAAGGGAGAAGCGGGCTTGATCGCCGATCTACACGCCGTCGGTCGGGCGCAGCGGACACATGACCCTGGTGGATTCGACCGGGCATGGCAACGTCTGTCGGGGAGCGAGCCACCCTCGTGGCTCACGGTGCCCGAGGCCCAGATCGAGCTCGTTTGGCAGTGGTTCGGTGCCGGGTCACACGAGACGGGGCGGAAATTCCTCGCCGACCACGCCGACGAGCTGCTTGTCAAGCCGACTGATCCGGCCCTGGACGAAATTGCCCTGAGGCTGCACGACCCGTCGGCGATTCAGCTTTTCCGGGACCTCCTGGAACGAGCACGCCGGGTCGGAATTGACGAGGCCTACCGACCCTTGCTTGCGATGGAGTTACTGTCCATGTGGATGGCTGCTGAACCGGCGCTCAAACGTTCCATGATGATGGAGCGGCGCGACGAACTGCTCGGAATTGATGTCGCAGACGCCCTCCGACGTCTGCGGGAAGATGCCTCCGAAGATCCTACGCTCGCCGCCCACGATGCGCTTCTGGCCCTCGCCCGATCCGGCCGTGAAGACTTTGGATTCGAGGCGATGACGGAACCCGAGCGAGCCCCAGGCCTGCTCAGTGACCTCGCTCGAGTCGGCGACGTGGCAACCCTCGATGCATTGGCGACTCTCGCGCGCTTCGTTAAGTCAACCGACGCGGTTCATGCCTCGGCTTGGTTCTACAAGGCTATCGCGCTGGTCCTCAAGAACGATCCTGATGAGGCGCTTGACGCTGGGGCTGAGGCGCGCCGCATTGATCCCCAGCAGGTTGCGACCTGGCTCGGCCTCCTCGTGGAACTCGCCACCCATCACCCTGGACTGGTTCTCTTGAGCAAGGCCCTTCTTGCCCCACCTCCCCAGGAGCTGGTGGATACGTAGGCTCGCGTGTTCCATGGTGAATTCTTGCCGGGAGAGTTCGCGGACCGGCTGCGGCGGCCCCGGGTGGACTGGGTCACGCTTCCCGCCCGTTATTTGGTGGACAAGATGATCGGCCAACTCGCCAGCTCATCCATTATATCGAGAGATAGGTGATGAGGATCATCCTCGATACGGGCAAGGGAGGGGTCGGCAAGACCACGGTCTCGGCCGCGACCGCAGTGATGGCGGCCGAGCGTGGCTATCGGACCCTGGTGATCAGCACCGATCCGGCGCACAGTCTGGCCGATGCGTTCGATCGGCCTCTTGGGTCGGAGCCGACCCGAATCTCCGAACATCTGTGGGGCCAGGAGATCAATTGATGGGGAGCTCTGCAGCCTGCTCCAGATTCGGCGACAGGGGGAGGAGGGACGCTTCGACTGCCTCATCGTCGATTGCGCGCCCACCGGAGAGACGATGCGGCCGCTCAGCTTTCCCGATGTGGCCACACATCTGAATCGAGCAGCGCGAGAACTGCTCCTGGCCGTCCGGGCGTTGCTCGATAAGGGGCTTGAGAGGTTCGTTTCGGAGGCGAAGCCGGGTTCGCGGCGGAAGGCTCAAAAAGTGAAGGTCGACTGAATGATCCTCGAGCCTGATCCTACAATCTGGAAAGATCGAGCCAGAAATAATATTCATCAATGAGCTGAAATCTCTTTCGCCTGAAAAGCGCGATCAGGTGAAAGATGGCCGTGTCGACTTTAGAATAAAATAGCCCGGTTCGCCCATCAGCAGTGAACCACCGTCGCACATCTTCGAGGATGAAAGGTTCTGCTCCGGCGCTCATCCAAACAATTCTGCTGAGCGCCGAGGTATCACCACGCCCACACTAACCGGTACCGCTCTCGATGGGGTGGGTCTTCAATCTCCCAGAGAAGGATCGGCCGGCCATCCTTGGCGCGGCCTTCTTCCGGCTTCTTCTCCTCAAG
>CAZWXA010000226.1:0-6553 GCA_964637755.1 uncultured bacterium
GTGCCCTGGAATACCGTGAAGAGCAGGATGACGATGAGACCGATGACCATCCACAAGGCGAGATTCTTGTAGACCTGGTTCACGCCGCGCATTATAACACGCGGAATTGATGGGCGGTTTCAGGTGCCGTCGAGGCTGGCGAGGTACGGGAGGTTCCGGTAGAGCCCCGCGTGGTCCATTCCGTATCCGATGATGAAGACGTTGGGGATCGCGAAGCCGACGTAGTCCAGGTCGACGTCCACCTCCCGGCGCTCGACCTTGTCGAGCAGCGCGCAGATGCGCAGGCTCCTCGGGTGCCGCGTCTGCATGTTGCGCACGAGATAGGAGACCGTCCGTCCCGAATCGATGATGTCCTCGACCAGGATCACGTGCCGGTCCTCGATGGTGATCGACAGGTCGGACGTGATCTTGACGACGCCGGACGAGGCCGACCCGCCTCCGTAGCTCGACACCGAGATGAAGTCCGTCGTCAGCGGCGCCTCGATGGACCGGATCAGGTCCACAAAGAACACGACCGCCCCCTTCAGGACGCAGACGAGCAACGGGTTCACGTCGGCGTAGTCGGCCGCGATGGCGCGCCCGATCTCGCCGACTCGCTGCGCCAGTTCTTCCGCCGTGACGAGGACCCGCCCGGCCGGACGCACCTACTCCCTCGTCACGAACCCGCCGAGCGAGCGCTCCCCACGGAGGCGGCCCGCCGCAGCCTCGGCCTCTCCCCGGCTGGGGAACGAGCCGAACCGCACCCGGAAGGGGGCCGCCGAGCCTGGGCCGGCGTCCGATACGTACGCCGCGCTGCCGAGCGTCTCTCGCACGGCGTCCGCCTGGGCGCGAGAGCGGAAGGCCGCGACCTGGACCGTGTACGGCCCCTCGTGGACCGCTCCGCCCGCCACCTGGTCGTGCCGGGTGTCGGCGCCGGTGTCCGTTCGCGGGGCACTGGGCGCGGGCCGCTTGGCGGCCGGAGGAGGACCGGCGGTCAGGGGCGCGGTGAGGGCCTGGTAGAAGGTCAGGCGTTCCTGGAGCGGCCCGGTCGGTTCGTCGGCCTCACGCTCGCTGAGCCTCCGCGTCCTCGGCCTGGGCCCCGGGCTGTCGCCGCGCCCGATGTCGACCGGACGGGCACCCGGGCTGTCGCCACGCCCGAGATCGGGTGGACGGGCACCCGGGCTGTCGCCACGCCCGTCCGAGGCGGTCCAGGCAGTGGTGTGGCGCGCCCGGCGGCTCTCGTCGGCGTCGCCGGCGCCTCCGCGCGCTCCGGACGATCGCCGCGCGAGGGCGGGGGCGATGCGGTCGGCGCTCGCGCCCGTCCCCCGCGCCCACTGGCGTCCGACCAGCATGCCGAGCACGAACGTGAGGACGAGCACGGCGAGGCATGCCGTCAGGAAGAGTGACGCCGCCGCGCGGGACGGTCGTCTCCCGCGAGTCCGGGCCCGTCTCGCCGTCACATGCGCTCCGGCGAGCTGACGCCGAGCAGCGCGAGTCCGTTGCGCACCACCTGGCCAACCGCCGCGCAGAGCGCGAGGCGCGCCAGCGTGAGTGCACAGTCGTCCCCGATGACCCGGTGGACCTTGTAGTACGGGTGGAACACCGCCGCCAGCTCCGAGAGCCAGTAGGCGAGACGGTGCGGCTCGAGGGCGCGAGCGGCCCCCTCGACCACGTCGGGAAACCGCAGGAGTCGCTTGATCAGCGCCATCTCCTCCCCGAGCGTGAGTGGCGATAGGTCAGTCGCGCGCCAGTCGACCGCGCCCCAGTCGGGCGCCGGGACGAGTCCCTGCGTGGCGGCCTGGCGGAAGATGCTCATGATGCGCGCGTGGGCGTACTGCACGTAGTAGACGGGGTTCTCCGCCGACTGCCGCGTCGCGAGGGCCAGGTCGAACTCCAGCGGGCTGTCGTGGCGCCGGATCAGGAAGGTGAACCGCGCGGCGTCGCGTCCCACCTCCTCGAGCAGTTCCTCCATCAGCACGAACTCGCCCCGCCGCTTGGACATGCGCACGGGCTGTCCGTCCCGCAGGAGCGTCACGAGCTGGACGATCAGCACGTCGAAGGCCTCCGGCGGGTGGCCGAGGGCCTGCATCGCCGCCCGCATCCGCGTGACGTAGCCGTGGTGATCCGGTCCCAGGAGGTTCACCACGCGGTCGGCGCTCGCGAACTTGACGTAGTGATGGTACGCGACGTCCACTGCGAAGTACGTCAGCTCGCCATCCGACTTCCGGAGGACCCGGTCCTTCTCGTCGCCGAACTGCGAGGCACGGAACCAGAGTGCACCATCCTGCTCGTAGGCGAGGCCGCGCGCCTCGATCTCCCGGAGCACCCGGGCGGGGAGCCCCGCTTCCCGCACGTCGCGGTGCTCGGACGACCAGACGTCGAAGTCGACGCCGTACTCGCGGAGCACCTTCTTCTGCCCTTCCACCATGCGCGCCACGACGAACCGGCCGAGCTCCCCGGCGTCCTCCCCGCCGGCCGCCCCCTCGCGGCCCCGATCCTCCGGCCCCGACAGGTTCCGCTCCCTCACGTACTCCCGGGCGAGATCGACCAGGTACTCGCCGGGATAGCCGCTCTCCGGCAAGGGCGCGTCCTGGCCCAGGGCCTGGCGGACGCGGGCTTCGAAGGATCTCGAGAGGGAATGAAACTGGCTCCCCGCGTCGTTGACGTAGAACTCGGTCGTCACGAGGTGGCCCTGCGCGCGCAGCAGGCGGGCCAGCGAGTCGCCGATCGCCGCGGCACGCGCGTTGACGATGACGAGCGGGCCCGTCGGGTTCGCGGAGACGAACTCGAGGCGCACCCGCTGGCCGCGCTCCTGATCTCCCCGGCCGTAGGCGGACCCGGCCTCGAGAATGCCCGCGAGGGCCGCGCGGCACCAGTCGGGCGCGAGCGTGACGTTGATGAAGCCCGGGCCCGCCACGTCGAGCTTGTCGACGGCGGGCACCACGGGGAAGTGTCGGACGATCAGTTCCGCGATCTGGCGAGGCGCGCGCCGGGCCCTCCTCGCGAGCACCATGGCGGCGTTCGTCGCGTAGTCGCCGTGCGACTCCTCGCGCGGCACTCCCCACTCGGCCTCGCCGAGCGCGGGCAGGCCAGCCCCATCGATCGCCGCGCGGAGTGCAGCCGTGAGCTGCTGGACGACGTCTCGCGAGTCCGCCCCCTTGGGAGAAAAGCAATCGCCGCTCGTGGCGGCGATCGGCAGTCATGATACCGCTGCGCCCGCGACGCCGCCGAGGAAAAAGCTCGGTTCAGAACGCCGCCCTCAGGCCCGCGAGGAAGTTGATGCCGAGCGCCGGGAAGCCGCGGATGTCGGCGTACGCCTCGTCGAGCACGTTCTGGACGCGGGCGGTCAGGTCGACGGACCGGAGCATCGAGCGCGGCTCGAAGAGCCGGTACGTCCCGCCGAGGTTCACCAGGGTGTGGCCGCTATTGTGCACCTCGCCGAGAGGCTCGAATTGTCTCGACACCACGTGGACCTCCCCGAAGAGCGAGAGCCGCCGGACCGGCTCCCAGGTCAGGGCGACGTTCCACCGGTGCCGTGGCTCTCGCGGCAGGGGCCGCCCGGACTCCAGATCTTTCGAATCCGTGAAGGTGTAGTTCGCCGACAGAGTCAGGGTGTCGAGGAGGTCCACCGCCGACGTCGCCTCGACGCCCTCCGACCGCGCGCGGCCGACGTTGATCGCGGAGCCGAACGGGAAGCCCGGCTTCGGCGGCCCGCAGCACGTGATCAGATCCTCGAACCGGTTGCTGAAATACGTGAGGCCCAGGCGGAGCCGGTCGGCCCAGAGCTTCTGGTCGAGGCCGGCGTCGAACGAGACGCTCCGCTCCGGGCGGAGGGCGGGATCGCCGAACTGCGGGAAGAAGAGCTCGTTGAGGGTCGGCGCGCGAAACCCCGTGCCGGCGCTGCCGCGGATTCGCGTGCCCCACGCCTTGATCAGATAGGCGAGTCCTCCGCGGCCGGTGACTTCGGTCCCGAAGGTGCTGTGGTCTTCGACGCGGACACCGCCGTTCAGGAACAGCCGCGCCAGGACGCGCAGCTGCTGCTCGAAGAAGAGGGATCGCGTGTCGGTGCTGGCGCTGAACGCCCCGCGGGTGTCGCCGGCCTCGTCCCGGTACTCGAGTCCGATCGAGCTCGTGCTCCAGGCGCCGACGTGGAAGTGATTCACCCACTCGGCCTCGCGCCGCTCGACGGTCGTCTGGGAGACGATCGGCGTGTCGAACGGGAAGCCCGGATCGGCAGGGTTCTGGAAGCCCAGGCTGTTCCCGTACCGGGAGAGGCGCACGTCGCTCTCCCACCAGGCGAGGGGCCTCGCGTGGGCCGCCAGGCTCGTGACCAGCGTCTCGCTCTGCTGCGCGGCGTTGACGTCGAGGACCGGAACGATCGGCTGGCTCGGGAAGACCCCACGGACCGGAAGGTCAGTATCGGTTCTGCTATAGCGAAGTATGAAGCTCAGTGAGCTATTGAACGGAAACGAAACGCCGAAACGTGCTGATACAGAGTTCTGATCCATGCCGTCGTTGCGGAACTGCCCGTTGGTTTCGAGATGCGATGCCGAGACCGCGTAGTCGAAGATCCGGTAGCTGCCGCTCACTCCCGCCCGGGTGGCGAGGGTGTCGTGGTTCCCCGCCTCCTGCTGGACGAAGCCCGAGAACGGTCCCCTCCCCTTCTTCGTGATGATGTTGACGACGCCCCCGATCGCGTCGGCGCCGTAGATCGCCGACTGCGGGCCTCGGATGATCTCGATGCGCTCGATGAGATCGGGCGCGATGTCCGCCAGGTCGACCTGGCCCAGGGTCGGGCTCTTGACGCGCGCCCCGTCGACGAGCACCTGAACCTGATTGGCGTTGGCGCCGCGGAGCGTCAGGCTCGTCACCTTGCCGAGGCTGCCCGAGCGGCGCACCTCCAGCCCTGGCACGGAACGTACGGCGTCCTCGACCGTCTCGTAGTGACGGCTCGTGAACTCCTCTCCGGTCACGACGCTGACCGACGCCCCCAGTTGCTCGACCGGCGTCTCGATCCTGGTCGCGGTCACGACCACCGGCTCGACCCTCACCGGCTCCACCGTCGCCGGCTCCTCCGCCGTGGCCAGGGCCGGCGCCAGGATCGATATCGACGCGGAACACACCATTGCGCGCAGCCATCGCATCATCACGCCCTCTTGCCTCGAAAGGGGTTGTCGTCCATTGCCCGCTGCCAGGTCTCCTGACTCGTGGATCAGCGCGACCGCTCCGCCTTCCCAGGAAGTTTCCCCAGTGGCTCCGTCCAGGCGGATGGAGCGGCGCTCCCCACTCACAGTGGCGGGACCGTGCCGGCCTCGACCGGCTTCCCTTGGCCACGGGCACCCTCACTCTCCCCGCGCGCCCACCTCCCCCGCTTCTGGCCAGACGACGTGGACCGTCGGCCGGCCCGTTGACGGATGCTTGGCAACCACGACGCCGCACCCGTAGACGCGGCGGAGCGTCGCCTCCTCGAGCACCGACTCGGGTGAGCCGACCCGCTCGATCCGCCCGTCGGCGAGCAAGAGCAACCGATCGGCGACCTCGGCCGCCAGGCTCAGATCGTGTGAGACGAGCAGGACGGTGAGGCCGGACTCGCGGTTCAGACGTCGCAGCAGCGAGACCGCCTGAGCCTGGTGCCTCAGGTCGAGATGGGTCGTCGGTTCGTCGAGGACGAGCAGCCTCGGCTCCTGGCAGAGTGCCCGCGCGAACGCCGCTCGCTGCCGCTCACCGCCGCTCAGGTCGGCCACAGGCAGTGCCGCGAGTTCGAGCACGCCGGTCCGGGCCATCGCCTCGCGGCACCTGGCAACGTCCGCCTCGTTCTCGAAGAACCGCCGCGGCGCGTGCGGGTAGCGGCCCATCAGGACCATCTCGGCGACCGTGAACGGGAACCCCTCGACCGGGTGTTGCGGGACGACCCCGACCTCGCGCGCGATTTCGGCCCGGGCCATCGTCCCGATGGGCCGGCCGGCCAGGCGGATCTCTCCGCTCGCCGGGGACACGAGCCGCGTCAGGAGTCGGATCAGTGTGGTCTTGCCGGAACCGTTCGGCCCGATCACGCCGAGAATTTCACGGGGTTGGATCTCGAAGCTGATCCCCGCCAGCCGAAACGACCGCGCCCCTCGCCGCGCCGAGGCCCCGTACGCGAACGACACGTCCCGGAACTCGACGACCGACGGACTCATCCAGTCCCCTTGCGGGCCACCCGCTGCTCGCGCAGCGACGCGGGACGAATTCTTCCGACCCGGTCCGCTGTCCGGGGGTGGGAGGTCTTGCCTTTGCCCTCATCACCAGCGACGCCCCGCTGATGCGGGGCTGGTGCGATCCCCCCGCGGCGGAGGCTTCCGACGCGGTCCGCTGTCCGAGGTTGGGAGGTCTTGCTTTCGCCCTCATCACCAGCGACGCCCCGCTG
The DNA here is from genome assembly GCA_964637755.1 of uncultured bacterium. Taxonomy (GTDB): domain Bacteria; phylum Methylomirabilota; class Methylomirabilia; order Rokubacteriales; family CSP1-6; genus AR9. The sequence continues at coordinate 6,386 of CAZWXA010000226.1, forward strand.
GCGCGGGGTGCACGCGATCGACGCGGGGCGAATGCTTCCGGCCCGGTCTGCTGTCCGGCAGTGGGAGGTCTTGCCTTCGCCCTCATCACCAGCGACGCCCCGCTGATGCGGGGCGCGCGCGATCGACGCGGGACGAATGCGTCCGGCGCGGTCCGCTGTCCGGGGGTG
>CAZWXA010000227.1:0-6551 GCA_964637755.1 uncultured bacterium
AGGGGCTCCGCTCGGAGAACGCGCCCATCATGGCGTTCAGCGTGGCCGAGGACGAGCTCAGGGGTATGGAGACCTCGACGCTGGTGGGGCACCTCGCGGCCTGGAACTACTATCAGTCGATCGACGCGCCGCAGAACAGGCGGTTCGTGGCGAACTTCAAGGCGTACTGCAAGAAGCACAACCTCCCGGGCGGCGACCACCGGGTGACGGACGATCCCATGGAGGCCGCCTACTTCGGCGTCTACGTCTGGAAGCAGGCGGTGGAGAAGGCCCGGAGCACCGAGGTCGACGCGGTCCGCAAGGCGGTCTACGGACAGGAGTTCCTGGCGCCCGGCGGCAAGATCAAGATGCACGAGAACAACCACCACGCCTACAAGCCGGTGCTGATCGGCGAGATCCTCAAGGACGGCCAGTTCAAGACCGTCTCGCGATCGAAGGGCCTCGTGGAGCCCGAACCCTGGAGTCAGTACACGAGCCCCGACAAGGGCTGCGACTGGATCCACCACAAAGGGACCTACAAGAAAGCGTAGCGTGCCTGGGCTGGCACGGCCACGCAGATGGGCCCTGTGGGGTGCCTTGCTGGCGGTGTGCGCGGTATCGAGCGCGCACGCCGCCCCGCCGCCCGAGATCCTGAAGCCGCTCGCCGACCTGGCCAGCCGCGACGCCGCCGTGCAGGAGTCGGCGGTACGGACGCTGGGCGAACGGAACGATCCGCGGCTGCGTTCGCTGCTCGAGGCGCTCCGGGAGGGGAGTGTCTACGTGTGGAGGCGTCCGGGCGCCCCACCCCGGACGGTGATCGGAGGCGAGAAGTCGACGATCGGTGAGAGGGAAGCCATCACGCTCTTCGACGCCTACGGACGTGAGCCGCTCTCGGCCACGATCCCCCTCGCCGACCTGGAGGAGATCCCCGTCGACCGCGCGCTCCGCCGCGTGATCAAGCCGTTCGTCGACGCGCTCGCGAGCCGCGGCGATCTGTTCGATGGGGACCCGGCTCGGCGGCGGGCCGCGGCCACGCGGCTCGGCGGGCAGACGGACCCGGCGGCGCTTCTCTTGCTCCGCGAGGCGCTCGGGAAGGAGACCGAGCGCTGGACGCGCTACGCGATCGAGGAGTCGATCGGGTTGATCGAGCTGGCACAGGGCGACGCGGCGACCCGGGCTGCTGCGGCCAGCCGACTGGGCGCGCTCCACTCGGCGCGGGCGCTCGACGCGCTCCGCGCCGCCACCGGCGTCCCGGGCGCCGTCTCCGCCGTCCGCCGGATCGAACGGTGGGGGCTCTTCACGGCGGCCGTCGAGATCGTGTTCACGGGGTTGAGCCTCTCGTCCATCCTCCTCCTGATGGCGCTCGGCCTGGCGATCGTCTTCGGCCTGATGGGCGTCATCAACATGGCTCACGGCGAGCTGATGGCGCTCGGCGCCTACGCGACGTACTCGGTGCAAAACTGGTTCGCCGGGCACCTGGCCGCGCGCTACTTCGACTACTACTTCCTGGCCGCCCTCCCCATCTCGTTCCTCGTCGCGGCGGCGTTCGGGTTGTGCCTCGAGCGGGGCGTCATCCGTTTCCTGTACGGCCGGCCCCTCGAGACGCTCCTGCTCACGTGGGGCGTGAGCCTGATCATCCAGCAGGGACTCCGGCAGTTCTTCGGCGCAGCCAACGTGGACGTCCGGGCCCCGAAATACCTCTCCGGCGGCGTCCCGATCCTGGCCGGGGTCCAGTTCCCGTACAACCGGGTGTTCATCATCGGCCTCGCCGCGGTCTGCGTCCTCGGCATGTACGGCCTCCTCTTCCGGACCTCGGCGGGCATCAAGATCCGCGCGGTCATGCAGAACCGGGAGATCAGCTCGTGCCTGGGCATCCGCGCCCGGCGGGTGGACGCCGGCACCTTCGCGCTCGGCGCCGGGCTCGCCGGGCTCGCCGGCTCCGCGCTCACCCAGATCGGCAACGTGGGCCCGGAGCTCGGGCAGAACTACATCGTCGACTCGTTCATGGTGGTGGTGACCGGCGGGGTGGGCAAGCTGGCGGGCAGCATCGCGGCGGCGCTCGGCCTTGGCGGGTTCAACAAGGCCATCGAGCCGGTGTTCGGCGCCGTGTACGGGAAGGTCCTCATGTTGGTGCTCGTGATCCTCTTCCTGCAGCGGCGCCCGTCCGGCCTGTTCGCGATGAAAGGGAGAGCGGCGGATGCGTGATTCCCCGCCGCTCCCCGCGGGCGCCGCCCAGGGCCCGCCGGAGCGTGCCCTGCGCCGGCACCCGTTCGGTCTCTGGGTAGCGGCCGCGAGCCTCGTGATCGTCCTGCCGCTCCTCAACGCGCTGCCCGCCTCGTCCCCACTGTCGATCTCCGACTTCACGCTCAATCTCTTCGGCAAGTTCCTGGCGTACGCGATCCTGGCGCTCGGCCTCGACCTCCTCTGGGGCTACGCCGGCGTGCTGAGCCTCGGCCACGGCGTGTTCTTCGGGCTGGGGGCGTACGCGATCGGCATGCACCTCATGCTCGAGATCGGCGCCCAGGGCGTCTACCAGAACGCGTTGCCCGACTTCATGGTGTGGAACCGGGTCACGGAGCTGCCGCTGTTCTGGCGCCCCTTCCGGAGCGCGCCGCTGTCCGTGGCGGCCGTGCTGATCGTCCCGGCGCTCGCCGCGCTGGCCTTCGGCGCCCTGACGTTCCGCAGCCGCATCCGAGGCGTGTACTTCTCCATCATCACCCAGGCCCTCGCGCTCTCGGCCTGGCTCGTGTTCAACCGGAACGAGACGAACCTCGGCGGCACCAACGGGCTCGCCGACTTCAAGACGATCTTCGGGGTGCCCCTGAACCGGCCGTCGACCCAGCGGGCGCTCTACGTCGCGACGGCCCTCTGCCTCGTGGGGGCCTACCTGCTCTGCCGCTGGATCACGCGATCCAGGGTCGGGCGGGTCCTGGTCGCGATCCGCGACAGCGAGAACCGGGTGCTCTTCGCCGGCTACTCGCCGGCCCGCTTCAAGCTCTTCGCGTTCGTCGTCTCGGCAGTGCTGGCGGGGGTCGCGGGCGCCCTCTACGTGCCCCAGGTCGGGATCATCACGCCGGCGCGCCTCGGGGTGCTGCCCTCGATCGAGATGGTGGTCTGGGTCGCGGTCGGCGGGCGGGGCACCCTGATCGGGCCGGTGCTCGGCGCGATCGGCGTCAACTGGGCGCGGAGCTTCCTCACCACGGCCTACCCCGACCTCTGGCTCTACGTGCTCGGGAGCCTGTTCATCGGGGTGGTGCTGTTCTTCCCGGACGGCCTGGTGGGCGCGCTCCGGAAGGTGCGGGTCCCCGGTCTCGGCCCGGGGCGAGTGCCAGCCCGAGCCGCGCGGGGAGGGGAGGCGGCGTGAGGAGTGGATCCATCGTGTACCTCGAGGACGTCACGGTCGACTACGAGGGGTTCAAGGCACTGCGCGACCTGAACTTCTACATGGACTACGCGGAGCTGCGCGTCGTGATCGGGCCGAACGGCGCGGGCAAGACGACCCTTCTCGACGTCATCTCCGGCAAGGTCAAGCCCGATCGGGGCCGGGTGATCTTCGGACGGGGTCACGACCTGCGGGGCCTGGCCGAGAACGAGATCGCGTCGCTCGGCGTCGGACGGAAGTTCCAGACGCCGGCGGTCTTCGCGAAGCTCACCGTCTACGAGAACCTCGAGCTGTCCTGCCGCCAGAGGAGCAAGGGTGTGTTCGCCACGCTCTTCGCGGCCCCCGGGGCGCGCGAGCGCGAGACGATCTTCGGAACCCTCGACCGCATCGGGCTCGCGGACCGGCATGCGGAGCCGGCCGGGTCGCTCTCGCACGGCGAGAAGCAGTGGCTCGAGCTGGGTATGGCGATCGTCCAGGACTCGCAGCTCTTGCTCGTCGACGAGCCCGTGGCCGGCCTGACGGACGAGGAGACCGACCGGACCGGCGAGCTGCTGGAGGCGTTGTCGAAGGACCGCGCCGTGCTCGTCATCGAGCACGACATGGAATTCGTCCGCCGGATCGCGCGGAAGGTCACCGTGCTCCACGAGGGCACGGTGCTCTGCGAGGGGACGGTCGACGAGGTGCAGGACGACGCCCGGGTCAGGGAGATCTACCTCGGGAGACAGCGGACGGCCGATGCTGCGGGTTAGCGATCTGGAAGTCGGTTACGGCGAGAGCCTGATCCTCCGGGGCGTCAGCCTCCATGTGCCGCCGGGCCGGGTGGTGTGCCTGATGGGGCGCAACGGGGTGGGAAAGACCACCCTGCTCAAGTCGGTGATGGGGCTCCTCCGGCCGCGGCGGGGCCGCGTCGTCTTCGACGGGGAGGACGTCACCCGCGCGTCCCCTGATCGGCGAGCCCGCCGCGGGATCGGCTACGTCCCCCAGGGGCGCGAGATCTTTCCCCACCTGACGGTTCGAGAGAACCTGCAGGTCGGCCTCCTGGGCACGCAGGGTGGCCGCCGCGACATCCCGGAACACGTCCTCGAGCTGTTTCCCAAGCTCAGGGAATTGCTGAGCCGGAAGGGCGGCGTGCTGAGCGGCGGCGAGCAGCAGCAGCTCGCCATCGCGCGCGTGCTGGTGGCCGAGCCGAAGCTCCTCCTGCTCGACGAGCCGACCGAGGGCATCCAGCCGTCGGTCATCCTGCAGATCGAGGAGGTCATCGAGCGGATCAAAAAGACTGTTGCCATTCTCCTCGTCGAGCAATATCTTGAGTTCGCCTGGCGCCTGGCCGATTCGTACGCCGTGATGCAGAAGGGCACGATCGTGTCCGAGGGCACCACGGAGGATCTGCGGCCGGACATCGTCAAGCAGCACCTGACCGTCTGAGCGCGCTCCGCGGTTCTGCGCAACCGCGCGACCGGAGCCGAGCGGCCAGGTCGCGAACCGCAACTCACTCGCACGGACCACGCAGCATGCGGAGAAACTCGCAGGCCGCCCGGAAAGGCCGGATGCAGGGCGGCGTGGAGGGGTTCCTCGGCAGGCGGCGAGCGCTGGAGGGCGCCGAGTGCATCTGACCCCGCGCGAGCAGGAGAAGCTCCTGGTCTTCACCGCCGGCGAGGTCGCCAGACGGCGCCGCGCGCGCGGCCTCAAGCTCAACCACCCCGAGGCCCTGGCCCTGATCACCGCCGAAGTGCTCGAAGGGATCCGCGACGGGCGCAGCGTGGCCGAGCTCATGGAAGCGGGCATCCACATTCTCGGCTCCGACGACGTCATGCAGGGCGTGCCCGAGATGATCGACGAGATCCAGGTCGAGGGGACGTTCCCCGACGGAACCAAGCTCGTCACGATCCACCACCCGATCCGCTAGGCGAGGGGGGAGCGGGCGTGAAGAAATCGACGCGGACGACGACCGGTGGGGGGGGCGTCGGGGCGGAGCGGCGCTCGCTCCCCCCGACGTTGACGGAATGATCGGCGAGCGGCGCGGCGGCGCCGAGGCGAGGGGGGAGCGGGCGTGAAGTTGTCGACGCGGACGACGCGCGGTGGGGGGCGTCGGGGCGGAGCGGCGCTCGCTCCCCCCGACCCAGATCAAATTGATCTTCGAGCGGAGCGGCGCCGGCGAGGCCGTTGCGAGCGCGCCGCGAGGCGAGGGCGGAATTGATCCCAGGTGAGTACCTGCTCGGCGAGGGCGACATCATCGCCAACGCGAACCGGCGCACGGTCGAGGTCACGGTCGCCAACACCGGCGATCGGCCGATCCAGGTCGGGTCGCATTTCCACTTCTTCGAGGCGAATCGGGCGCTTCGCTTCGATCGCCTGGAGGCGTTCGGCATGCGCCTCAACGTGCCGGCCGGCACCGCCGTGCGCTTCGAGCCGGGCGACGAGAAGCACGTCACGCTCGTCGAGCTCGGGGGAGCCCGGCGCGTCTTCGGCCTCAACGGATTGACGAACGGAGCGACCGCGCCGGATCCGGATCGACTCGGGGCGTGGCTGGGGGGCCACCGCGAGGAGAGCGGGGGGGAGGAGACCCGGTGACGCTCAGGCTGACGCGACGGCAGTACGCCGACCTCTACGGGCCGACGGCCGGCGACCGGATCCGCCTCGCCGACACGGACCTGCTCGTCCTGGTCGAGCGGGACCTGACGGTGCCCGGCGAGGAAGCCAAGTTCGGCGGCGGCAAGGTCCTCCGCGACGGCATGGGACAATCGAGCCGCGCCACGCGGGCCGAAGGCGCGCTCGACACGGTGATCACGAATGCGGTCGTCCTCGATCACTGGGGCGTGGTGAAGGCCGACATCGGGATCCGTGACGGCCGGATCGCGGGCATCGGCAAGGCCGGCAACCCCGACATCATGGCCGGGGTCACCGACGGAATGGTGGTCGGCGCGGGGACGGAGGTGATCGCCGGCGAGGGCAGGATCCTCACCGCCGCCGGGATCGACGCCCACATCCACTTCATCTGCCCCCAGCTCGTGACCGAGGCGATCAGCGCGGGGGTGACGACGCTCGTCGGCGGCGGCACGGGTCCCGCCACGGGGACGAACGCGACGACCTGCACGCCGGGGGCCTGGAACATCCACCGCATGCTGGAGGCGGCGGACGGTTTCCCGATCAATCTCGGGTTCCTCGGCAAGGGCAACGGTTCGACGCCTAG
>CAZWXA010000228.1:0-6541 GCA_964637755.1 uncultured bacterium
TTTCGGGTCGCCGGGTCAGCCTTCAGCTCGTGGAGGACCTCCCAGCCGTCCTTCTGCGGCATCATGATGTCGAGGGTAATGGCGAACGGTTGGAGGGCCCGCGCCTTCCGGAGGCCGTCCTCGCCGCTCAGCGCTCCGACCACGCTGTAGCCGGCCTCGGCCAGGTTCTCCCGCAGCAGATAGATGACGTCCGGGTCGTCGTCGATGGCCAGCACGACGCGGCCGTTCGTCGACTGCGGAAGCGCCTCCGCCGTCGGAGCGCCGGTGGTGGCTCCCGCGGCGGCCTCGGCCGGTTCGTAGTGCAGGGGGATCGTCACGGTGAAGGTCGATCCCGCGCCGACGGTGCTGGCCACCGTCACGTCGCCGCCCAGGAGCCGGCTGAAGTGGCGGCTGATCGAGAGCCCGAGGCCGGTGCCCCCGTACCGGCGGGTGCTGCTGCTGTCGGCCTGGCGGAACTCCTCGAAGATCAGCTCCAGCGCGTCGGCGGGAATGCCGATGCCGGTGTCCGCCACGGCGATCGCGACGTGGCCGTCCGAGCGGCGCGCCGACACCGTGACCGTCCCCGCTTCCGTGAACTTGACGGCGTTGCTCAGCAGGTTGATGAGGATCTGCTTCAGCTTGTCCCCGTCCGTGAACAGCGGGGGCAGGTCGCGCTCCATCGCCTTGACCAGTTGCAGCCGCTCGCTCCTGACCAGCGGCTCGACCGTCCGGAGACACTCGTCGACCAGCGCGTCCAGGTCGACGGTGACCGGGCGGACCTCCATCCGGCCGGCTTCGATCTTGGAGAGATCCAGGATGTCGTTGATGAGCTTCAGCAGGTGATCGGCACTGATCAGGATCTTCTCCAGGTTCTCGTGCTGCCTGGCCGGCAGGACGTCCTTCGAGCGCCGCATCACGAGGCGCGTGAAGCCGATGATCGCGTTCAGGGGGGTGCGCAGCTCGTGGGACATGTTCGCCAGGAATTCCGACTTGTGGCGCGAGGCGTCCTGCAGCTTGCGGTTGGCGTCCTGAAGCTCCCGCGTGCGCGCCTCCACCTTGGTCTCGAGGTCCCCGGCGTGACGCCTGACCTGCTCGTAGAGCCGCGCGTTCTCGATGGCGACGGCGGCCTGATCCGCGAGCGCACTCAGGAGTTGCTGGTCGTCCTCGCCGAACGTTGACGGCGACCGGCTGGTCACGGCGAGGACGCCGATGACCGTCCCACGCGCCTTGAGGGGGACGACGACGCCCGACCGGAAGCCGGCCTCCTGGACGGCCCCGAGGAACGGACTCTCGCTGTACTCACGAAGGTAGTCCCTGAAGATCACAGGCTTGGCGGTCAGGACCACGCGCCCGCTGACCCCTTCTCCGGCCTTGAACCGGATCTCCGCCAGCGCGCCGCCCTCGGCACCGCTCAACGCCTGGACCTCGAAGACGTCCGCCTCCCCCTCTCGGAGCGCGAGGAAGCTGACCTCCGCCTGCAACAGCTCCCGCGCCCGCTCGACGATCAGGCGCAGCGTCGGATCGAGGGCGACCTGGGCGCTGATCTCCTGGCCGATCTCGTAGAGCGTCCTCGTCTCGACGACCTTCCGCTGGAGCGCCGCCTCGTTCGCTTCCAGGCTCGTCGCCATCTCGTCGAAGGACCTGGCCAGGCGGCCGATCTCGTCACCCGACCGGACGGCGACCTTGACGGAGCGCTGGCCCGCGGCGATGAGATTCGCGGCCTCGGCGAGGCGCCGGATCGGATCGGTCAGGCGGCGCACCCGGACGACGGTGAGGAACAGGGCGATGCCGAGGCTCAGGGCCATGATGATCACGAAGGTGCGGAGAATGACCCAGGTGGTCCGCTGGAAGTCCTGAACCGGGTAGTCGAAGTCGAGCGCGACCACGCCCTGGAACACCGGTGCCCGTCCCTCCGCGGCGGGCTGAAACACCGGCATGGCGAAGACCATCTTCGGGCCGAGGGGCGAGAGGTAGGTCTCGCCGGCCCGGAGGCGCCTGGCGGCGGCGAAGAACGGGAGGTCCGCCACCTGCGCGCGGTCCGTCCTGATCTCTCCACCCGCGACCTTGGCGACTTCCTCCCCGCGCTGGTCGACGTACCGGACCCCGTGGTAGATCAGCTCCACGCTGTTGCTGCGCTCGGCGAACCGCTTCAGTGACCGCTCGAGCTCGCGCCGCGCGACCTCGGCCTCCTCGGCGAGGCCGTAGGAGCGGTTGTTGTGGTAATTGGGGATGCCGGGGTTCTCGGCGATGGTCCGGAGATCGGCCTCGCGCTGCGCGAGGTAGCGGCCGCTGGTCTTCGCCGCCTCGCGGCTCGCCGTGATGAAGCCCACGATCCCGAGGATCAGCATGGGCACGACGATCAGCGGCAGGATGATCACCAGCATCTTCGTCTGGATGCTAGCGCCCCGCCAGAACCGAATCCGCTCCTTCATCGCCGGCAATCCGCCCGACTCCGCCTCCACATCTTATCTCTTCGGCGCGCGCTTCCGCACCGACCAGTGCTGGCCCGTCACCGACGTCTCCGCCAGGCTCAGGTAGTTGGTCGCGTACGGAACAAGCTCGACCGCCTTGTTCGCCGCGAACAGGTCGATCGGCTGGTACAGGAACAGGAAATAGGCGTTCTCCGACACGTGCCGCTCCATCTGGCGGATCAGCTCCTCCTGCCGGCCCGGGTCGACGGTGCGAATGGCCTCCTCGTACAGCCGCGGGAGTTCCGGCTGCGGGATCGCCCATACACCTCCGCCGTAAAGCGCGAAATCGTGGTAGAGGTCCAGCAGGGGAGAGTTCAGCCAGGTCGGAGCGCCTCGAAGCGCGACGTCCCACGCCTGCCGCTCCGCCGGCTCATCCAGGGCGGACAGGTACGTTCTCCGAACCAGCGTCTCCGGGTCCAGAATCTGGCGGTTCACCGCAAAGCCGGCCTGCTCGAGCATGCTGCTGATCACCGTCGCCTGGACCTCCTGTGATCCGTCGGCGATCAGCGTGAGGGGAACGGCATCTGGATAGCCCGCGGCGCGGAGCAGCTCGCGAGTCTTGCCAGGGTCGAACGGGTACGGCGCAAGCCCCTGGTCATATCCGAAACCGTGGGTCGGAATGAGTGCCGGAATGATCCTCGCGTTTCCGTTCAAGGCGTACTGGACGAGGTCGGGACGGTTGACCGCGAAGTTCAGCGCCCGCCGGAGTCGAACGTCGCGCCACGGGCTCCCCTGCTTTCGCATGTTGATCTGTCCAAACACCGTCGCTGCGGCCTGACGGTTCTTCACGACCTTGCCGAAGGGACTCTGCGCCACCCGGAGCGTTTCCAGCGGGCTCAGTCCCGTGACCAGATCGACCCGACCTTCGCCGGCCTTGACCATCTCCACCGCGTCCTTCTGGCTGATCGTGTTGTCGAACACGATCCGTTTCAGCCGCGGCGCCCTGGTCGGATCCCAGTACTTCCTGTTGGCTTCGAGGACGATGCGGTCGGAGCGCTTCTCCGGCGTCGAGAAGCCCTCGACGAGTCGGTATGGGCCCGTGCCCCACGGGCCCGCTGCCCGGATCACTCACCAGTGCTGCTCGCCCCAGCCGACTTCGCGGTAGAACTGGCGGTTCCCGATGTGCATGAACGCCAGCTTGACCAGCGCCGTGCCGTCGGGCTCGGGGAAGACGAACCGCACCTTCAGGGGATCGACGATCTCGATCCTGGAGCCCGGCTTGAAGTTCATGTAGGTGCCGATGAGGTGCGGCTGCCCCGTGCGGATGTTCTCCTGCCAGTTGAGCTTGACGATCTCCGCGTCGAACCGCTCGCCGTTGTGGAACGTCACGCCGGGCCTTAGCTTCACCTCCAGGGTGAGCCCGTCGACCCACCTCCACGCCGTCGCGAGCACCGGCCTCAGCTGCCCGTCCTTGTCGTACTCCATCAGGTGCTCGAACACGTTCAGCGTGAGCGAGACCCAGTTGACGGGGCTGTGGTCGACGATCCTGAGTTCGCCGCGAGACGGTGGAAGCTTCTCGCCGGAGCTGGAACCGGTCCACCCCAGCACCGTGAGCAGGAGCGCGATGACCGCCATGCCACGGCCCTGCATGGCGTGGCGTATTCGCATCCACATGGTGCGGCAGCCAGCGCCGCTCCCGGCCCGGACCCTCTCGCGGCCCCTCCATCCCGTTTCCCGACGCACGACACGTGCGGTCCCGGCAGCGCTTCTCGACATGTCGGCCCCCCCGAACGCGCCTCGCCGTCTCGTGACATGCGGAGTCTGGCGCCTCGCGCTGTTCATCGCTTCGCGCCGGCTTTTCGCGCCCACCAGCGCTCGTCGCTCACCGCGGCCTCCTCGGCGAGGCCGGAAACCCCGCCAGAACCTGATCCCCGTCGACCCCCTCGCGGACGGTCCCCGTCTTCACCTCCACGGTCCTGCGCCTTCAACGCGGCCCTGCGGACGACGACCACGGCCGCACCTCGACACGGTGCCGTCTCATCGTCTGGCGGCCTCTCGAACCGACCAGTGCCGATCGGTCACGGACGTCTCGTGAAGGATCAACACCCCGGTCTGATAGGGGACGAACTCGACCGCCTTGTTGACGGCGTACAGCTTGATGGGGGTGTACAGGAACAGGAAATAGGCCTGCTCGTGCGTGAGGCGCTCCATCTGCTGGATCAGTCCGCGCTGCTTCTCCCGGTCGACCGTGCGCATCGCCGCATCGCTGAGCCGCTGCAACTCCGGCGCCTCGCCGATCCAGTCATTGGGAGCCCCGAGCGCGAGGCACCGGTAGATCTCCGTCAGCGGGAATGTGAGGAAGTCACTGCAGGATTGGAGGGCGATATCCCACGTCTGCTCGTCGGTCAGCTGACCCTGCGGGCTCACGAACGTCCTTCGGTTGAAGGCCTCCGCATCGACGACCTGCCGCTCGACCTTCAGCCCTACCTGCTCCAGCATCTTGCCGACAACGGTGGACTCGGCCTCCAGGCCCGGCGGCGCGATCAAGGCGACCGGGCGCGCGCCGGGATACCCCGCCTCGTGCAGCAAGTCGCGGGCCCGACCGGGATCGAACGCGTAGGGCGCGAGATCCGGGTCGTACCCGAAATCGTTCACCGGGATCAGGGCGGGAACGGTGATTCCGTTGCCCTTCGCGGCATAGCGGATCAGGTCGGCCCGGTCGATGGCGAGGTTGATCGCTCGTCGCAGACGCACGTCCAGCCACGGGCTGCCGGCCTTGCGCTGGTTGAAGTAGCCGATGACGACCGAGAGGCTGTCGCGGCGCTTGACCACCTTGGCGAACCGGCTCTGGGCCACCGCCAGCGTCTCCAGGGGACTCAGCTCGGTGACGACGTCCACCCGGCCGTCCGCCGTCTTGACGCGTTCCACGGCCTCCTTCTGCTCGATGGTGTTGTCGAAGACAATGCGCTTGAGCCGTGGCATCCGGCTCCTGTCCCAGTACTTCGTGTTGGCGTCCAGGATGATCCGCTTCGTCCGCTTCTCGGGAGTGGAGAAGCCCTCGATCAGCATGTATGGCCCCGTGCCCCACGGGCCCGCGCCGGCGATCACTCACCAGTGCTTCTCGCCCCATCCCACCTCCTGGTAGAACTGGCGATTGGCCATGTGCATGAGGGGCAGCTTCACCATCGCCACCCCGTCCGGTTCCGCGAAGCTGAACCGGACCGTGTAGCGATCGACGATCTCGAGCTTCGAGCCGGCCTTGAAGTTCAAGTACTCGCCCAGAATGTGGGGCTGCCGCAGGCGGGTGTTCTCCTCCCAGTTCAGCTTCACGATCTCGGCGTCGAAGACCTCGCCGTTGTGGAACCGCACGCCTTGCCGGAGCGTGGCCTCCAGGGTGCGATCGTCGAGCCAGCGCCAGCTCGTCGCCAGGCGGGGCACCAGCGCGCCGTCCTTGTCGACCTCCATGAGGTGCTCGAACACGTTCCAGGTGATATACGCCCAGTTGCCGGGGTCGAGGTCGACGACCCGCAGCTCGCCACGGGGCTTCGCCGCCCCCTGGCCCACGGCGTCGGTGCCCCAGCTCAACACCCACAGGACGACCGCCGCGCTCGCTGCCATTCGCCGGATCATCTCCGCACCTCCCGTTCGGCCTGCCTCATTCGCCCTCACCGGTTCCGCGCGCGCACGGACCGGTGCTGGTCGCTCACCGAGGCGTCCTTGAAAAGGAGCACCGTAGTCGCGGACGGATCGTACGCAACCGCCCGGCTCGGCTCGCCGTCCCGGTCGACCTCGATCAAGTGCTCGAAGATGTTGAAGGTTACATAGGCCCACTGACCCGCGCTCGTGTCGACGACCCGGAGCTCGCCGCGGGGCGTCGGCGGCGGCCCGGCGAGACCTGGGCTCGCGCTCAGCAGAGGGCCGGAGAGGCAGATCAGGACGGTGACGAGGACCCGGTGCAGGAACATTGGCGCCTCCAGAGCGGGACTTGAAGTCGACAGTCCGGTCACTCTGAGCCCGGGCTGCGGGCGTTGTCAAGGCTGGCGCGCGCGGCCTCACGCCTCGAGCACCGCCTGTCGGCCTCTGCGGAACGATCGTTGCTGTGCGGGCGGTCGCGAGCGCTACGGCAGCAGGTCGGCGACGGCGATCTGCGC
>CAZWXA010000229.1:0-6534 GCA_964637755.1 uncultured bacterium
TCGTCGGCGGGGGATCCTTCAGCTCGACGAACTCTCATACTTTGACCCGTTCGTTCTCGAAGATCAGCTTCGTCCCGACCTCGGCCATGAACCCCCTCCTCTCTCCGGCCGCGCGATGTACGCACGCCGGCCGGCGGCCCCGATCCTGACAGAGCCCACCGGCCGGCGCAAGGCGGTTGGACTACCTGGTCAACTCGCTCGCGAAGGCGCTCGGGAGTTCCTGACCGAGTCCATCGGAGCGCGGGAGCGCCGCGGGCCTCAGCCGCGGCGGAGGTAGTCGTCCTGCCCGGCGAACATGTCCTCCCGCGGCGGCGAGAAGATGTCGACGACTTCGGTGTCCTCCGGGAACCACGCCTCGTGGACGACGCCGCCCGGGATGACGCCGAGGTCTCCGGGGCCGCACATCCGCCGTTCGTCGCCGAGACGGAAGTCCATCTTGCCCGTGATCAGCCAGAACATCTGCTCGTGAGGATGGCTGTGGGCGGAGGCGTGCGCCCCGGCCTGCATCTTCCAGAACACCATCATCTCCTTCTCGCCCACGAGGATGCGGCGCGTGATCTTCTCGGTAACCTTCTCCTCGGGGAGCATGGTCAAGCTGCTGAAGCCCTTCATGACAGGGATCGGCATTGGTGGCGCCTCCTTGGCTGTCCCAAACCTAATCACCTCGATCCTTCCTGTCAAGTGCTCGCGGGCCAGGAGTCGCCGGCTGGGTGCCCATGACTCTAGTACTGGCGGGCCTGATAAGTTGCTGATATCATTGATTCGGTAGTGAAGCGTTCGTTCCGGAGGGAGTGATGACGGCATCGCGCGCCTGGCATATCGCCTAGACCGCTCGTACGCCTGGAACTATGCCCACGGTCCGGCCCTTCCCCGGCGCCCGGGCAAGTTGCCTTCCGGGCCGGGCGCACGTCTCTTCGATCTCGTCCTGAACTCGTCGCTCGGCATCGCGTCCGGGCCGCTCCTGAACTCGAAATGGGTCGAGGCGTATGCGCACCTCGGCTTCGACATCCTGACGTACGCCACGGTGCGCTCGGTCGCCTCGCCGGCTCCCGCCCTGCCCAACGCGGTGTTCGTCGACTACGGGGAGCAGACCGTGGTCGCGCGGACCGGCGCGTCGGCGCGCGAGTCCGGTACGCTGGCGGTCTCGATGGGCACGCCGTCGATGGAGCCCGACGTCTGGCGCAAGGACGTCCGGCGCGCCAAGGACCGCCTGGGGCACGGTCAACTCCTCGTCGTGAGCGTGATCGGAACCACCGTTCCCGGCGGCGACCTCGAGGCGCTCGCGCTCGACTACGCGCGGTGCGCGGCCTGGGCGGAGGAATCGGGCGCGGACGCGATCGAGGTGCATCTCGTGCGTCCGGGGATCGACCACGGGCACGTACTGTACGACGACCTCCGGGCCTCGGCGCACATCCTGAGCCAGGTGCGCGCGCACGTGAGCCGCCCGATCATCGCCCGGCTCGCCGGGTTCCGCTCCCCGCGCGTGTTGCACGAGGCGCTGACCCGGCTGGCGCCGTGGGTCCACGGTTTTGCCCTCGTGCACGGGATCGAGCGACAGGTGGTCTCCGCCAACGGCCGGTCGGTGTTCGATGGCAAGGAGCGTGAGATCGCGAGCGTCGTCGGCGCCGACACCTATGCCTTGTGTTCCCGCCAGGTGCAGGAGGCGATCGCGTGGCGGAAGGCCGGGGAGTGGAACCGCGCGATCTTCGCCGTGGGCGGCATCACCACGGTCGAGCGCGCCAGGACGAGCCTCCGCGACGGCGCCGAGGCCGTGCTGGTCGGCACGGCGGCTGTGGTCGACCCTCTGGTGGCGTTCCGGTTCCGCGGCGCGCTCCACACGGCGGCCTGAAGGGCGGAACACCGCCCCCTCTTTCCCCGGAGACAGCACTCGCGCGCCGGTGTACCCTCACGAATAATTCCCGCTTGCCCAGAAATGGCCCCAGGCTCCCCGGGGGAATCAGGGGGGCTCGTTGACGTAGAGACTCCGACCACCCGTCTCGAGGATCAGGTGGACCCGCCCGGGCGGCAGGCTCGCCACGACGCTGGATGTCGCTCTCGGAGCGACGAGGAACAGGCGTCCCTGCCCCGTCCACTCGCGCCGGAGCCGAGCCGCGTCCCAGAACGTGTCCCGGGCGTCCGGGAACGTCGCGCCAAACCCGAGGACGCTGCGCCGGCCGTCCACGATGATCGGGCGCACACCGGCATAGAACTCCAGGGCGCCCGAGTTCTCGATCGGACCCTCGTGCACCAGCCGGTCGCCGGGGAGGAGGCGCTGCCGGATCGCGACTGCCATGCCCCGGACGGCGCGGTGTGCCGAGGTGAGCGACAGGCCGGCCGCGACCGCGGGCAGGAGGGCCATCATCGTCGCGAGGGTCACGAGCAGCGCCGTCCGCCGGGCGCCCCGCACTGCCGCCACTCCGAGCGCCAGCGCTCCGGCCGAGAAGACGACGGCGGTCATCCTGACCAGCGGGAGGAAGCTTGCCCACGGCGGCAGCGGAGAGATCTCGCCGGCGGCGCCCTCCTTCCGCGTGTAGACGTCGGTCAGGCCGATCACGCTGTCGATGAAGTCCTCGCCGCCGCGCGCGATCTCGACCCAGCACCCGATGGCGAAGAAGGCGAGCACGGCGGCGTGGATGATCACGAGCGTCCGTCCCGGCCGTTCCCACCAGGCCCGCACGGCGAGCAGGGCGAGCGCGGGATACGCGGGCAGACCGTAGTGCGGCAAGCGGAAGCCCGAGGCTGCCGTGATCCCGACGACCGCCACCACCCAGGCCGCGAGCGCGATCCACGGCCACTCGGAGGCGACACGCCAGGCGCGCCGCCTTACGAGGTCGACGATCCCGGCGAGCCCGGCCACGCTCCAGGGGGCCGCGCCGAGCGCGGCGACGCTCAGGAACTCGAAGAGGCCGAGTGGAACGTCCTCGTCGGGAAAATGGCGCGCGCTCATCACGTTGAGGAGGTGGTTGTCGACCAGGGTGTACCAGATGAATCCCGGGGTGCGGGACTCGACCACCAGGTACCATCCGAACGCCAGGACAACGCCCGCGAGCACGCCCCCCGGTGCCAGCCAGCGCGAGACCGGGCGGAAGCGGCCGCAGAGCGCCATCGTTCCGGCCAGCACGAGGACGGGAGCGACGGCGCCGAGCGGATCCTTGGCGAGGCCAGCCGCGCCGAACGCGGCCAGGCCGCCCACGACCCAGACCCGCCGCTTCGCCTCCAGCCCGACGATCACGAGGGCGAACCCCCAGGCGAGCGCAGCGACGAAGAGCGTCTCGGGGCGGACGTAGCGCGCGTAGACGAAGAACCAGACGCTGGTGAGGAGGGCGAGTCCGGCGGCCGCGCCGGCTGACGGGCCGAGCAGGCGCGCGCCGAGCCACGACGTCGCGCCGATGGCCGCCAGGCCTGCGACGGCCGAGGGGAGGCGCGCCGCGCCCTCCGTCTGCCCGAACGCGCTGAAGCTCAGCGAGATCAGCCAGTAGAGGAGCGGGGGCTTGTCCACGTACCTGACCCCGTTCAGGCGAAGGTCGAACGCCTGCCCGGAGGCCGACAGCTCTCGGGCGATCTCCGCGTGCATGCCCTCGCCCGGATCGTCGAAGGGAACGCGGCCCAGGCCCGCGCAGACGGCGAGCGTGGCGGCGACGGCCGCCAGCCCGGCGAGCAGGCGGGTCAATTAATGTCGGGGGGAGCGAGCGCCGCTCCTCCCCGACACCCCCCATCGCTCGGCGGGCTCGGCGGGCTCGTCGAGCTCGTCACGCCCGGGAAGTCAACGTCGGGGGGTGCGAGCGCCGCTCCTCCCCGACACCCCCCATCGCTCGGCGGGCTCGGCGAGCTCGTCACCCCCGGGCAGTCAACGTCGGGGGGTGCGAGCGCCGCTCCTCCCCGACACGCCTCTGCACACCCGCTCAGCTCTGCGAGACGAGAAAGACGCCGACGACGATGCACCCGATGCCGGCCCACCGGACGGGCGTGACGGCCTCCGCGAGGAACGCCTGGGCGAGCAGCGCGACCACGATGTAGTCGAGCGCCGTCATCGGGAGCACCTGGGTGATGGCGGCGCGCGAGAGGAGGGCGAGGTACAGGCAGAAGAAGCCGGCCTGGAGCCCGATGCCAAGCAGCACCCAGGGGCTCGAGACCGCGCTCCACACCATCGGCGCGATGCGGTCGGCCGCGGACTCCGTGAGGTCGCCGATGCTCTTCATGCCCTTGGAGAGCATGACGTGGCCCGAGCCGCCGATCAGGGTCGCGATCACGACGAGGACGAAGGTCTTGAGCATGCGGCTCCCCTCGCCTCTCTAGAGCGCCTTCCCGATGGCAGCGAGCATCTCCTGCTCGACCGAACGATCCGTCGTCGACAGGGGTTCGTCGTTGTCGATGAACAGGATGCGCTCCCGCTTGAAGAGGGTGCGCTCGACGGTCACCTTCGCCTGGCCGGCTCCGGCATCCTTGATGATGATCCGGAGCCTGTGGCGCGTCCCCTTCGCGTAGACCCCGTAGTCCTCCCCTCCGAGCTTCCGGGAATCGGTCGTGATCCAGCCGATGTCGCGGTCGGACTTGTCGATGTCCCAGCCGAGCTGCCTCAGCACGCTCTGGGTGACCGTCCACGCCCGGTCGGTCGACACCGGGAACGTCTGGCTGACCTCCTCGGCCGCCGTCGCGAGTCCGGGGGCCGCCAGCACCAGGAACGCCAGCGCCACGATATGCCGCGTCATTTCAGGACTCCTTCCGTGAGAGTGAGCACCCGGTCTGCTGCGCGCGCCGTCTCGAGCCGGTGGCTGACGACGACCACGGCCGCGCCCGACCTGGCGCGCGCCTCGAGCGCCTCCCGGATCACGCGGGCGTGGTCGTCGTCGAGATTCCCCGTGGGCTCGTCCGCCAGCAGGAGCGGCGGGTCGTTGAGCATCGCCCGGCAGCAAGCGACGCGCTGCTGCTCGCCCCCCGAGAGCTGCGGGGGATAGTGATTCCTCCGGTGGCTGACGCCGAACCGTTCGAGCAGCTCGAGCGCCCGCAGGCGGGCGGCCACGCGGTCTCCGCCCACGTAGCGCGCCGCCAGGCAGACGTTCTCGAGCGCGGTCAGCGACCCGATCAGCAGGAACGACTGGAACACGTAGCCGATCAGGCGCCCGCGGGCCCGGCTCTTCTCCGTCCGGGACGCGTCGTGGAGCCGGCGGTCGGCGATCCACAGCTCCCCGCGGTCGGGGTCCTCGAGCAGGCCGACGAGGTTCAGGAGCGTGCTCTTGCCCGACCCGGAGGCGCCGGTGATCGCCACGTACTCCCCCGCCGCCACCGTCAGATCCACCCCGCGAATCACGGACACCGTGCTCGCGTCCGGTCCACGGAAGGACTTGGCGAGCCCCACCGCGCGGAGCATCAGGTGCCACGCCGAATGGCTTCAGCCGGAGAGAGTCGCAGGACCCGGGTGGCCGCGTACCCTGCCGCGGCCGCGCCCAGGACGACGGAGAAAACCAGGGCGCCACCGACGAGGCGCGGCGAGAACAGGAAGAGGTGCTGCCCCTGCGCCGCGACGCGGGCGTTGACCGCGAGTCCGATGGCCAGGGCGAGCACCACGCCCACGGCGCCGCCGGCGAGGCTCACCGAGAGTCCCTCGGCGAGGACCTCGCCGCCGAGTTGCAGGTCGGTCGCGCCGAGCGCGCGCTTGATGCCGAAGTCCCGGATGCGGTCGAATACCGCCGCGGCCACGGTATTCGAGAGGGACAGCCCACCGATGACGAGGCCGAGCACTCCGATGCCGAGCAGGAGCGCCGAGAAGAACGCGGTCGAGGAGCGCAACACCCGACTGATCTCGCTCGGAATCGTGACGTTGACGCCGGCGACCTCGGCGGCGATCCGGCGCGCCACGGTGTCGCCGTCCTCGGCGGGCTCCCAGCCGACGGCCGCGCCGGTGTTGAGATCGCCGGCGGCGAGCGGCAGGCGCCGTAGCATCGGATCCTTGGCGAGCATGAGGTCGCGAGCGTCCTCGATCGACACGATCGCGAATCGATCCGGGGCCGTCAGCGTCCGCTCGAGGACGCCCACCACCGTGTACTGCGTGCCCTCGAGCGTGATTCGCCCGTCCCGTCCGAGCCCGCGGGAGGCGGCGAAGTCGGCCCCGAGAACGGTCAGGTGCCGGTCACCGGGACGGAGGAATCGCCCCGAGCGCACCGGCAGCTCGCGGTAGTGGCGGTTGGGCATCGGCGTGGACAGCTCGAGGCCGAGCACCAGCTCCTGCGTCAGGGTGAGGAACTGCGAGGTGCTCGTGTCCAGCGGCAGCATCACCTGCGCCTGCACGCCCTGGACGCCGCGCACGCGGGCGATCTCCCCGATCTTCTCGGCTGGCAGGAGGCCGCCCGCGGTGAAACCGACCCCCATCCCCACGCCCTTGCCCGCGACCGAGATCTGGCCCAGAACGAACCGGTCGCCGCCCTCGACGAACCGGACGATACGCTCGGCCATGGCCCCGAGCGCCACCAGCCCCGCAACCCCCACGGCGATACCGACGATCGTGAACGCGTACCCCCGCAGAAGCCGCCCCATCAC